>CAZJUF010000044.1:0-11147 GCA_964549055.1 uncultured Hyphomicrobiales bacterium
TAAACCCTGTTACCGGCAATAATAATAATACTGGTATTACTCCCTACGAACCTTTTTTGACGCGGCCTCAATAGCGATCCCTATCCCTGAATTTTTTGATTCTGGTTTTTTCCGGACCGGGGCCATGACGCAAGTGGCAAGGACACCGGTTTCAGACCCCGGACAGATGACGCGCCAATCCTTGAAAACTGTTTCATTGGCCAATTTGGTGGCCTTGGTCTCCTTTGATACAGCTTCGGGAACCAGCGTTGAGTTTCCTTGCGCAAATACCATGGATTGCATTGAAATTATTGCAATCGATGCAAGAACCCCTTTTGCAAAACCCCAGTTTTTTCTTTTTTTGTGTTGAGTTTTCATTTCCACGCAGGTTCAATCACGGCCTGATGCTGGCATTACTTGAAAGCAGTGCCTCAATTTGGCTCTGTTGCACCGGTTGTCCCAGAATTCCTGAAAGTTCGGAACTGGCATTTTGGACCAGAGACCGCCTGGTATTTTCAAAGACGGCCTGGGGATCCGCTGCATTTACCAGGTCAACTGTGATGCCAACTTCCTTGAAAGCAGCTTCGATATCTGCGGGAGCGATCTGCTTTCCTGATGATTGCAACTCATTAAACTTCTCGGAAAATATCATGGCGCGCCTTACAGCCGGGCTGTTGTTGGCTGCAACTGACTGCTCATTGGTAACCTGGGATCCAAAATAGTTGGCGAAATTCACTGGTTGAACTGCCCCATTGCCAGCCCCGGTGATTGTGGCAGTTGCAATCCCTTCTGCTGCAGTTGTGCCAGAAGCCGGAGTTGATTTAGTTGGGTTGTTTTTAACAATTTCATTTGCGGCTTCGGTTAGGTTTCCTGCGCGTGCTACTGTCTCTGCAATATCCTTCGTGGAATCGGAGGCGAGGGCGATGTCTTTTTCCAATTCCTCTTTAACGCCAGCGCCGCCTTCAATGGCTGTGTCTATACGCGTGTTCAAATCATCTATCGCATCCTGGGCGATATCTCCTTTCAATACGTTGGTATCTTCCGTTGCCAGGGGGCGGTACTCACCTGTCGTTTCAACGGTTGCCGCTGTATCGCGATTAACACCGGAAAGGGCGGAGTTGTCCGGGTTGGTGACAGTAACTGTACCCTGACCGATTGTTGATTTCACAGTCTGGCCAGAAGAGGAGCTGTCGGCCTGGGCACCGGCCTTCAGAAATCCCTGTTGGGCAAAGGCATTGCCTTCAGTTGTGTCCCAGTTTTCTGCAATCTGCTGGACATTGGTCGCTGTTGCCGCAAATTTAAAATTGAATAATGATTGCGACTTTGAACCCTTTATATCTTCGCCAACAACGAGCTCCCTGGTTGTAAGGTCAAGATTTCCGTTTTCCCCGGCTGCAATAACACCGCCTTCAACCGTGGTTGTTTTTCCGACCGTTATATTAAGATTGTCGGTTGCCGTGATACCGCTGACCTCATTGACCGTGGTATCGGTTTTCTGCGCCGTTGACAGCTCAATGTCTACACCGGTCTGCAAAAGACCGGCAATATCAAACACCCCCTCCTTCTTGTTGTTACCGGCACTGTTGGTTGATGAACCGGTACTATCGGTATTGCTTGAATTTGCAGTGTTGGTATTTGCGTTATTAGGGGGTGAAGAAGGTGCCGGTGTAGAAGGCCGGGCAGGTGGATTATTGGAGCTGGTGTTGCCGGAAGTGTTATTATCTGATTTGTCAGCGTCTGCGATGGTCGCCTTCGAGCCCGTGATTTCAAATTTAAACTCAGTCGCATTCACGTCAACAGAATCTGCCACAGACTTGACTTTTAGATTGCCACTTATTTCCGCCGAGATATCAGAACCCTCAATCTTCCCACCTTCGATGGTTACGTTTTCAGCTTTAATTGTAGCCTCTTCGGTTCCAAAATTTATTTTGGCGTTTTTGTTGGTTGTAGAGTCAACGTCGACAACGGAAACCGAGACACCCAGGCTTCCTGACGCGGAATCGCCTGACTGTGAGCTTCCGGTAAGATTTGCAGCTGCGGTATCGGTTTGCCCCGGTGGCGTTGCTGGCGCAGGTGTCGACGGGCGTGAAGGTGCATTGCCTGAACTGGTATCAGTTGTTCCCTGTGGCGCAGGTGTCGACGGGCGCGGAGGTGCATTGTTCGAACTGGTATCAGTTGTTCCCTGTGGCGCAGGTGTCGACGGGCGCGCAGGCGCATTGTTCGAACTGGTATCAGTGCCAGTCGTGCCGGAAGACTTTTCACCGGTTTTTGTCGTTTTAGTCGAACTGTACGAGCCACTCACACCGATTGTTACATCCGTTTGATTGGAATCAATGGTCGTTGTTACGGAGCTAATCTTGATGTCATTATCCTTGGCATCGAGACTTCCGCCATTCGCATCGATTTGCGTTCCTTCAATTTCTATGCCTTCACCGGCTATATCGACGCGGCCGCCTGATTTGAGATTGCCGCCTTCCTGTTTGGTGATTTCTGTATCCTCAACGCTCACACTTGCCGAGATGTCGGCACCGGCAAGAAGGGTTTCGATTATCCCCGGATCTACAGGTTTTTCATCATTCTTTATCGTATCTGTCGCGTTCTTTCCCGCATCACTGGTGCTCGGCATATTTGCATTGCCGCCAATTCCACCATCTTGCGTCGAACTGCTGCCAGACGTGCCCGAAGCGCTGGTGTTAGTGTTCTTGGGTGGTGTGGCTGGTGCGGCCGTCGTGGGACGCGCCGGTGAATTATTTGACCCGGTGGTCTTGCCCGTCGTGCCGGGATTTGAATTCGAATTGCCGCCAGAGCCGTCGTTACTTTTCTTTTCTCCTATGATTTCAGTTGCTTTATCAATGCTGACACTGACACTGACATCCACGTTAACTGCGGTTTTTTCGTAAGTGCTTTCGGCGGCTTTCAGGGCTACCTTACCACCCGAGGCATCAATTTTGGTGTCGCCTGCCACCTTAATGTCGCCGCCGGTTAGGGTCGCGTCGCCATTGGTTGCGGTAATCGTCAGGTTTTTTGCGTCAATCGTGCCATCAACCGCCTGGCTCGTATTCTCTTTTTCTTTCCTGTAACCCACGGAGACATTTACTTCACCGCTTCTCCCGCTAGTATTGACCCCTGTATCCACGTTTTCCTGAATTTGATCTGAGTTCGCTCCGGTGGCGCCAACACCTGCTTCAATTGAAAGGTCTTCTTTATTTGAACCATAGGTGTTGCGGGCAACATTGAGATCGACACTTTGGCCGGTTATACTTACCGTTCCATCGGCAGCGCTGAATTTTGTGCCTTCGGAGGCAACATTGCCGTTTTTGACGATTAAACCCTCTTCGTCATCCACTTCCTTGCCGGTAGCGTTAATTGTGATGTCGCCGTTGGCCGTCCCGAGTTCCGTCACTTTGGCAATCGATAATTCTTCCTTGCTGTAGGTGCTTTCATAGCTGCCTTCCACAGATAGAGCATTCTTCCCGACTGAAATTCCGCCACTGATCCTTGTGCTTTGATTTTCCGTTGCAAGAGAATCGCTGGCCGCATTCAGTTCAACATTCTTGCCGCTGATGTCGATGCCCTTGTCAGCATCAATTTTCGTACCTGTCAAAACCGTATCGCCTGCTTCAGAAACGATGGTAACCTTGCCCTCGCCTGAATTTATGGTTGCCACCTGTTGCTTCGTGATCGAGACATTGGGTGCGTCTCCCGGCGCACCTGAAACATAGCCCTCACCTGCCGCCGAGCCAGACCGGTTAACAAGGTCAACGGTAACTTCACCAGCGCCTCCGACTGTCGTTGTTGTGCGGGTTTCTTTTGTTTCGGCAACCCCGATATCAACACTCCCACCTTCTGCCGTGATCGTCACACCGCTTTTTGCATCAAGAGCAGCACCCTCCAGCTTAATGCCGGATCCGGTCTTGCCGCTGGTAATCTCTATCGATCCGGTTTCAGAGGTAAGGGTTGAGGTTTTTGCGGTCTCTTTGACAATCGTATCAGTCACTTCATCATATTCGACCGAGGCACTAATGGTGGCACCGGGGATAATATTGTCAATGTTTTCGGGATTCAGACCATCCAGTTCCGGGTCGGTATCAACATTGGAATTCTCGCGCGCCTCGGCAGCGGCAACCGGATCCGTTTGCTCCAGAGTTTCAATTTTGCGTTTTTCTTCTTCTGCCAGAACCTTGTCCTGAACATCATCAATAGCATTGCCAACAGTGCTGTAATCAAGTTTTGCCCCGAGGGTAACATTTGTATTGTTGCCTTCAACAGTCACCGATTGAGTATCGGTTGCGGCCTCTATTTTAACGCCCTTTTCGCCTTTAATAACAATATCGCCGCGTACATCATATTCTGTCGCTTTGTCAGTTACCGTACCTGAGGCGGTGAATTCAATATCACCTGCCGAAATCTTCGAGCCGGTATTTGTTGATGTCGCAACTGTTGTCTTGTCTTTTTCAACATCAATGATGCCTTCGATTTTCAATTCCTGTGTAGAGATTGAAGCTCCGATTGATCCTGTGGTTTTGGTGGTTGTGTTGGTATAGGTGGAGTCTGTTTTGGCGGTCTCGACAGTTATGTTTTCTGCGTCAATTTTGAAGGATCCCTCCACATCGACCTCGCTGCCAATAATCTTGATATCGGATTTTTCACCATCTGGCCCGGCTTTTGAATTAATCGTCAGCGATCCGCCGATTTCAACTTTGCTGGCATTCAAGGTTTCTGCATCAAGTTTTTCGGTGGTTGTGGTTGTGCTTGAAACCTCAATTGAGCCGCTGGCACTGGCAGATTCATCACCATTTTCGTCTTCTTCACTTGGCGCACCACTTCGGGTTTCGCCGCCAAGAATGCTGCCTTTAACCGTCGTCGTCTGGTTGACAACGGCCTTGTCCTTACCAGCCTCTATAGTGACAATGCCGGAATTGATTGTCGCATCGCCAGCGACTTTAATTTCGGAACCGGTAACTGTAACACTTTCCGATTGGGTCGTGTTTCCCTCTTCATCTTTCGTCTTCTGGACTGTCAGGTCTCCGCCAATGGAAACGGTTGATTCCTGCCCCGAGGTGATGGTGCCGCCCAACTCCGTTTTTTCCTCCCTGAAAAGGAGAATGGTGCCGTCTTCTTCTTTTGAATACAGATCAAATTTTTCGGTTTTCTGAGTGATCTCGACAGTCTCTTTTTGAGCCTCAATGGTCAATTTATCGACGTTGAGCTCAGCGTCGCCTTTGACCTCAAGGCTGCTGCCGCTGACCTTAAGCTCATTGTTGGCATTGACGGTCAGATTTCCTTCAGCTTTGAGACCGGCCCCCTGAATTTCCGTCTGCACCGACGTCGTCCGTGTGGTCGAACCATCTTCGCCTTGTTCTTTTGTGAGGGTGGTGGTCGATTTTTCTATGCCTTCAAGCGTCACATTTTTTGCGGAAAGTTCAACGTCGCCCCCGCTGGATATTTCACCGCCGGTTGAGATGATATCGTCCTTTGCCCGAATTGTCAGATTGCCATCTGCCTGTATGGTGGCAGTGTCCCCCACTTCTGTTTCTTTCATATTGCCGTTAGAGCTGGTGGTATCTCGTTTCAGCGTCTTGTTGATCACGGATCCTTCTGTGCTCTCAAGCTCGATATCCTTGGCGCTTAGTGTGCCGCTAAGATTTGTTATATTTTCAACCGCAGCGATTTTCAGTTCGTTGCCGGCATCAATCTTGCCAAATTCGTTGGTTACAGTTTCACCGGCATCAATGGAAATCTTGTTGCTGGCAAGGATCGTGCCCTGATTGGTAACGGATCCATCGGTTTTGATAATCACATTGTTTGCCGCGAGCAGTGCGCCGCCGACAATTGTTGTGTCGGTGCTGGCAGCCAGATACAGTTTCGGTGCCAGGACGGTCTTGCCATTGACCTTCGTCTCGACCAGCAGGACAATGTCCGTTTGCAGGCTGGCAATCTGGTCGGGTGTTAAGGCCACACCCACTTTGATATTGAAATCCTTGCGGGTCGCATCACCTCTGGTGAGAAGATCCTTGTACTGTTCATTTTCGTTTGTCTGGCCATCGGCGAGAAATCTCTGGCCAGTGGCGCTTAGAATTTGCTGTCGAAGATACTGCTGCTCATAGTATGCATCTCCCAGAAACTGATACGTGTTGGCATCATAGCCAATCTGGGCGAGAAAATCGATTGAACCAAGCAGACCGCTTATGGAAAAGCGCGGGTCGGTCTGGAATAAAAACCTGGCTGTAGGATCCTGGTTGGGGACAAAGAGCGGACTGTTTGTGACCAATGATACAGGGGAGGGGCCAATCGGTGTGGTGGCAGCCGTTAATGTGGTAAAGCCAGACCGGCTTTTGGCGCCCGCGTTGACATTGTCTATTGTCAGGTTGGCAGTTAAAGTATTACCGGCTTCAACGCTCGACAATATGCCAACCTTTGTTGTGAAGGTTTCAGCCTGACCATTGTCAAAAAATTCTTTTAGAAATTTATCTGCGAGGATAGGCGTCCCCCCTATCGTCACCGTGTCAGTGAAAGTAAAACACATTTTTCCCGGAGAGACGCAAAACGTCCCCAAATTAGCACCGGTGCCGTATCTTACGCTGAAAGTTGAAAGTTTTCCGATGGTTCGAAATGGCCCGGAGCCTTCTCTTGTATCGCGGTCGAACGCATTGAGCGTTATGGTATCAAAGATCGTTTGAGATTGATTGGTGAATGTCGCTCCAGCGCTGCCATCTATCGTAACGTCATTTGCTGCCGAGATAATGCTTGTTTTGTTGAGGATGCTGTCGGTGACAAAAATTTCAATGTCATTACCGGCAAAAAGGCGGCTGCGGTAATCGGTGGTGCTTTCGGTGATCGTTTGCGACTTTACGCTGGCGGAGCGCGCGCAGGTCTTGCCAACATTATCGCGAAAACCCGGGTCGTCGAAAGAGCCGCATGTGGACACGATCGAAATAAATTGCGATCCAACGATGATACTGCCGCCAAAACCGGTTTCAGCGACAGGTGTAACTGAACCTGTTGTCACGACGGCCGGGTCGCCGGTGTTTTCAAATGTTTTTGCAAATAACCTGATATTTCCATTCAGGCTTTCGATCGATGAGTTTTCATTGCTTATATCGCCCTGAGCGGTTGCGGCTGTGCTTCCGCCCAAGGCTATATCGCCGGTGCTTGCGAATAAAAAAGCATCATTGATATTGGCGAACGACTGGGTGGTGAAAATGTCGATACCGTTGCCGGCAAAGATCAAACCATCGGTGCTGGAAACAGTATTATCCCCGTCTCCCTCATTGGTAACAGTATCGGCCAGAAACACACTCTTTTCGGTGGACGAATTGGCAATGATCGTACCCTTGTTGACAATCTCCCTGAGTTCCGCATTTATTACCGGCGCCAGTACGGTCGCGCTTTGATCGTTTTCAAATTTTCCCGCATTGGCTGCACCATCGGCCAGCCTGATTTCGGTTCCTCCCTGCAATACGCCGCCGGTTACGTTTTGGATCAGGTTCCACGCTTCTAAAGTCAGCTTGCTTCCCGCGGCGACAAAACCTGCATTGGCGATGGTGTCTGTGGCGGTTAACGTGGCATCGCCAATAGCCTGAATGCCCTTGCTGGTCCCGGCGCTGGCACTATCGATGGAAATGGTGGCCGCGTTGATTTCCAGGCTGCCGTTACTTTTCAAGAACGAGTTGGCAACGGAAACCTCGTTGGTAACGTTTACAGATAAATTGCGGGTCGAATTGTCACCGGCATTGACTATTGCACCGTTCAGAAGACGAAAACTCGCGGCGCTGATCTCCAGGTTTTCGCCTGATGTGAGGCTGCTGGCATCAATTTCAACGGCACCCAATGAGGATGTTGCCCTTATTTTGCCGGTGGCTGAAACTGAAGTGTTCTTGAACACTAACTTGCCACTGGCGGAAATCATCATGTCACCGGCAGTGGCAGATACTTTTCCTTTCAGGCGAACACCCACACCATTTTCAGTGCCGATAAGCGTGATGCGGTCGGCATACATGCCGCCCAGTGCCGTGGAATCTATGCCAAACACCGGCTTGCCGCTGGGATCATCTGCCTTTGGTGTGGCCAGCCCGGTGCCATAATCGTACATGTTGCGACCTGAGGTGATCCTCAGGTTTTTTGCATTGATCTGCCCGTTGATGACAATCGACCGACTGACGATGTCGAAAAAATCAACACCGGAAGCTGCGTTGGCCCGCAAGCCGTCTCCCTCGATGATCACGTCGCCACCATCCACATCGAATGCGCCCAGATTGCCATTTACGCCGATGCTGGATTTTCCGGTAATAATGGAAGCGCGGGGAAAATTCAAAAACCCGCACCCTTTGCAGGTCACTCCATTTGGATTGGCAAGAATAAAATTGGCGCTTTTTCCCACCAGCTCCTGAGGGCCAAAAAGGTTCGAGCGTCTGGAGCTTGTAACTTCATTTAAGATTATACTCGCTTCCCTGTTGATCGACAGGTTAGGGTTGCGCAGGACCGCTCCGGCAAGGTCCGATTTAACCGGTCCGTCTCCGCCATAATTGTTAATGACAAGCCCCTCGGGGCCTATATCATATTGCGTGAAAAAATTCTGGGAAAGCCCGGCCGCATTTGGTGTGGCAATATTGAGTACCGGGGTATCTTCAACGGCTCCATCGACCTCGACCCGGGAAATTGAGGTGTTCCCGGCGCCCGATGCGTCTATGCGAAGATCTGTTACATTTTGGGAAAAGGCGGCGTTTTGTTTTGCGGGTAATATTGTTGCCAATATAACCAATACACAAAAACGAACACGCACAGAAACAAACACGCTCATCACTCACACCCCCCCAAGCTTTACTGACATTAGCCAAGGAGTCGGTGAGAAAACTCACCTTCTTACGAAGTGGCAAATTTTACTGCCATACTGCGAAGCGGCTAATCTTAATTATTTGTTAGCTAATTAACAGCATAATGACGATTTTCTCAATCTTTTTTCCGTTAAGGTAACCTCCAGAATTTTAAGTAATTTTCAAATCTAGTAATTTAAGCCGATTTTCAAATAAAGATCACGCGCAGCAGGACTGCCGGTGAGGGCGGTTTTGTCCAGCAAAGACTTGCCAACGGAAAAATCGAATGTGAAATTTCCGCCAACAGCACGGACCCCAACAACACCGCCAACCATGGTGCCGTCGTCAAGAATTCCGACATCTTCCTGTTTAAAAATGTGCCCAACATCGACGCCGATATACGGCCGGATGCTGCCCAGGATCTTTTGCGTCACCGGGCCTGAAAACCATGGAAGGACAACGTACATTTCGTTGCGGGAATAAAAACCCGAATTGCCGGATATCGAGCGGTTTTTGAAGCCACGAACCGTTTGAATGCCACCGATGGAGAGCCGTTCGGTACCAGGGAGCCTGTCAGCCGAGAACTGCGCCGTAGTATTTGAAGATACACCCACAACCACCGGACCGACCTGCCAGCCTTTTGCGATGCTTAAGCCTCCATGCAGCAAATTAAACTGGTCGTCCGGGTTTCCAATAAAAGAAGTATTATCCTTCACTCCGAAAATCGGAATTCCTCTGGACAACCCGACATCAAATGTGACTGTGGCCCCGGCTACCAGAGAGGTATGCACGGCCGAAAGATCGAATATGCTCGTTACCCTGCTGCTGGTTACAAGGAGATTGTCCTCGATGAAGTTTTCATTATCCTTGCGGATCAGGGTTCCTGTGATGGTTGTTTTGGACGTTTGGTTGCGCTGGATTACTCTGGATAACCCGAAAGTTGCGGTGTTGCCCACTCCATCGGCATCAAAAGTCGCTGCCTGCCCTTGAAGGGAACTTTTATATTCGAAGTAACTGAAACCGGTATTCACGGTCCAGTATCCCCAGGGAATGGAATAGTTCACGGAATAATTTCGGCTCAGCGCATTGCGGGTGGGTTCTTCCAGATTACTCCCAAATCCGAAAATAATCTGGTCGTTCAGCCCCAGCGGATTGTCAACGAACAGGGTCAGGTTGCCCTTGTTTTCACCAGTGCTGGGCGAGCCGAAATTATCGAAGTCGAGTTTTGCGTATATGAAACGGGAAGGATCATTATCAACTACAATATTGGTTTCGCCGACCTCATCACCCGGCAACAGCCGCATCCGGGCGTTGTTGGAGGCAAGTCGATTAATCTGGTCCAGCCCCTGTTCAATGTCCCTGATGTTGAGGATAGCTCCCTCAAGTCCTGGAAACGCAGTCGAAAGATTTATGGCGTGTGCAGTTTTGCCGGGTAAAATTTTGGCGGTGTAACCTTCAATAATCTGGAATTCGAGGGAGCCATCGCTGAGGTCCTGAGGGGGAATAACCACCCGGGTTGTGATATACCCTTTGTCGATGAAATAATTTGTAGCAGTTCTGATAATTTCCTGAATGCCGCTTATGCCTATGCATTGACCGGTATAGGCATTTGTGGCGGCTTTGATTTCATCAAGCGGGAGCACTTTGGCCCCTTTGAACACTATGGATTTGACGACAATACACGCACCGCCATTGTCGGCAACAGTGCCTGGCTTGCGCTTGCGAGTTAAACCGTTTGGCGTTTTCCGGCTTTCGTCACGACCCAGCTTTCTTTTTTTCTCTTCAAGCTGGAAATCGCGGATTATCTTTTGCTGTTGGCGCTGGATAATGAGGATATCGGCTGGCGTTTGGGCATCGGCACTACTGCCCAGCGCTAAAAGCAGGATGTCAACCAACACCAATGCAAATAATATATGCCATATTTTTGACGTTAAACCCTTCTGCCGTACACTGGAAAAAAGGATAAAATCGGCCATATCGCCCCCGGACAATTGGTTTCGAATTCGTTACCAATTTAATTATTGAGGCCAAAGGTATGTGCGCATGGTTAACAAAAGATTAATGAATGGTTTCGGGTGAAGTCTTGAGGGTGCCGAACGGATTTTTTATCTGCGGAAACTGCAAGGCGTATATTCAGGGCTCAGGTTGTTTTTCTCTGACAGTGCCCTTCGCCGGGATCAATGCACTCATTTTTAATGGGGCAATGCCTTGTTTAAAATATCAGTCCAACCCTTTTGGGTGCTGGTTGTTCCACATATTTGCAGCCTCGTAAGCTTTTCCAATGCGCAGGGCTGTTATTTCCTGGTTGTTATGGCAGGTGATCAACATGCCTGTTGGCAAGCCTTCCTGTGTAAA
>CAZJUF010000044.1:11247-12655 GCA_964549055.1 uncultured Hyphomicrobiales bacterium
TCGACAGTCCTGGCTCCAAGACTTACCAGGCACGCCACGGCTTGATCATAAGCCGCCAAAACTTCCGGGTTAATATTTTCACGCTCCTCTTGTGGCAAAATCGCCAATACCAAACCGTCAATTGGCTCGCGGATAGCAGCGAAAACGCCTGAAGTTTCTCTCAGTTGAGTATTTACTTTACTGCTATCGCTGCCGCGGAGGACTTCAAACATGATAAGTGCATCGTCAATACATCGTGTCATCGGACCCGGTGTATCGAGTGTTGAGGATAATGGTATAATCCCGTCAACGGGCAGAACCCCTTCGGTAACCTTGAGACCAACCAGCCCACACCAGGCAGCCGGCAGGCGTACGGAACCCCCCGTATCCGTGCCGATGGCGCCCGGGCAATAACCTGCCGCAACGGCGACGCCAGAACCGCTTGAAGAACCACCTGGAGTTCTTGGGGTTTCAAGATCCCAGGGATTCCAGGGTGTGCCTAAATGTTTATTGGTTCCCCAGCCCCCTGTGGCCATTTCAACTGTGTGTGTTTTTCCGGGAATGATGGCACCGGCCGCCATGAGCCGTTGGGCTATAATTGCCGTGCTGGCAGAAATACGATTTTCCCGCTCCGGGGAACCACCAGATGTAATGCGGCCTTCCATATCGACCAAGTCTTTCAAGGCGATCAATATGCCAGCAAGCGGAGGGGTGTCCAGCATGGAAGAAAATTGCTGTTCGGCTTCTTTGGCCTGTTGATGCGCCTCATCACTGTAACGGGTAACGTAGGCTTTCAGCTTGCCTTCGAGGCGATCTTCACGGGCGCGGTGTGAAGCAACGACTTCCACAGGCGAAAGGCTGCCTGATCTATAGGCCTTGTGCAGGGACTTGATTGTTGCATAGGCATCAAAAACAGCCATTAGTCATAACCTTTGCATCGATTTGAAATCTATTGCTTGTTTGAGCGCATTTACGAACGCTTCTGCCAACCCTCTCCAGGCACAGCTTCCAGCAGGGCTTTGGTATATTCGTGTTGTGGGTTAGCAAAAATATTGGCTGTTGCTCCTTGTTCGACGATTACACCATTGCGCATAACAACGATTTCTTCACATACGTGAGCTGCAACCCGTAAATCATGAGTGATGAACAACATCGATAAATTGAGGGATTTGCGCAAACCATCAAGCAGTTCAAGCACCTGCTTTTGCACAGAAACATCAAGGGCGGAGACTGGTTCATCTGCGATAATCAGTTTGGGTTTCATGGCAATAGCGCGCGCGATACCAATGCGCTGGCGCTGGCCGCCGGAAAATTCATGCGGATATCGATCTACTGCTTTTGGGTCAAGCCCTACCAATCCGAGAAGATCTCTGGCATCTTCCCATGCTTTTTTCTTTTCTGTCCCCTTAATCATAGGACCAAGAGAAAT
>CAZJUF010000045.1:0-12651 GCA_964549055.1 uncultured Hyphomicrobiales bacterium
CCGTTTTGCCGATGTTGCAAATTGGTGGCATGCAGTTGTTTCGCATGGAATCATCAGACACATCGGAAAAAATTCTGCCGCGCGCAACTCAAATTGCCGGCTCGATAACCGTCGTTTACGTTGCCATCACTGTCTTGAGTGTCTTTGCCTATGTTTTTGCCGGCATGGGGATGTTTGATGCGATCGCCCATTCAATGGCGACCATCGCTACCGGTGGCTTTTCAACTTACGATGCCTCGATGAGCAATTTTGACAGCGCAGCAATTGACAGCGTAACCATCGTCTTCATGATCGCGGGCAGTCTGCCTTTTGTGCTTTTTCTACAGGCTTTGCGCGGCGACCCAAAGACGTTGTGGCAAGATTCCCAGGTGCGGTTCTTTTTGTTTTTGAACGCAATCTTTGTCGCAATGGTATTTTTCTATCTGGTTAACATCATCGATTTTGATGTGCCCAGGGCTTTCAGACTAGCTGCATTCAACGTGGTTTCAGTCACTACCGGAACCGGTTATGCCACAGCAGATTATGGAACCTGGGGACCTTTTGCCCAGGTGTTTTTCTTTGCCATGATGTTTATTGGCGGTTGCGCCGGTTCAGCGTCGTGCGGCATCAAGGTTTTCCGCATCCAGATCATATTAGAAAACGTCAAGGCACACCTCAAACATATTGTTTTTCCTCATGGGGTTTTTTCTGTCCGTTTCAACAACCGCCCCCTGCCCGACAATGTGTCGGCATCGGTGATGAGTTTCCTGTTTTTGTACTTCCTGTGTTTTGGCATTCTGGCGATCGCACTAAACCTTACCGGCCTCGACAACCTCACCGCTCTATCGGCCGCCGCAAGCGCCATGGCAAACGTAGGCCCCGGCCTCGGGCCAGTGGTGGGACCATCAGGAACCTATGCACAGATTTCAGATACAGCAAAATGGCTGTTGAGTTTCGGCATGCTCCTGGGTCGGCTGGAGCTGTTAACAGTGCTGGTGATGTTCACACCGGCCTTCTGGCAGGAATAATCTGAACGCAGGTATGCACCACAACACAGAAGTCTTGATTATGCATGGACATTGACAGGAGTGATTACTAGACTGAGCATTTTTGCCGGGGACAATGGGGGAAAATTCGATGTTTAATCTGGAAAAGTTTGTCGAGGATTGCAAATCAGCGGTAGCGCAAGACCCCACCCATTGTGGTGTTGCCGAGGTGGTCAAGCGCGCCATGCGCGATCCTTCCGCAGTGACCACTGCTGTTGGTGAGCCGACGAAAAGCGGAATTTCACCTATCTATAGTTCTCCTGAGCTGACAATCGTCAATGTGATCTGGAAACCTTCCATGACCATTCAGCCGCACAACCATGAGATGTGGGCGATAATTGGTGTTTACGGCGGGCGCGAAGACAATATCTATTGGCGTCGCATCAAAGACGATCCCGACGGTCATATTGAAGCTGCCGGCGCACAAGCCTTATGCACCGGTGATGTTGCCCCGCTTGGCAAGGATATTATTCACTCGGTAACCAACCCAATTCCCAAATTGACTGGCGCAATTCACGTCTATGGTGGGGATTTTTTCGAAGCTGAACGCAGCGAATGGGATGCTGAACACCTTACCGAAAAACCGTATGATATGGCTGCCGTCAAGGCATTGTTCAACGATTAGTCGAGATTGCTTTCGGTGACGCCACCCCCTCATCCGACGCCTTCGGCGCCACCTTCTCCCCTTGCGGGAGAAGGTGGCAGCGCAGCTGACGGATGAGGGGGGGCGTCCTCACTCTGTCCCATCAACAGGGAAAACCAGAGAGATTTTCAGGCCCGGTTGATTGTCTGCAAACTTCAATTCACCGCCATGCAACTCGGTGACAGCTTTTACCAGACTTAAGCCCAGACCGCTGCCAGGCTGTGAGCGGCTGGTCTCGAGACGTACAAACCTTTCGGTGGCGCGGGCGCGGTCTTGTTCAACGATGCCGGTGCCACTGTCAGCCACGGTGAAAATGGCTTTATCGTCCAAGATGGTGGTTGAGATGGTGATGTTTTTGGTGTCTGCGGTGAGGCCGTATTTAACCGCATTGTCGAGCAGGTTGGCAGCCACCTGAGCAAGCAGTTGTCTGTTGGCTTTGACATTTACTTCTTCGGCAGCCTCAATCTTGAGATTGCCACCTTCAGCTTCAATGACCGGATCGTAAAGTTCGGCAACATCCCTGGCGATTTGTGACAGGTCGACGATTTCCATGGACCCGGCCATTTCACCAGCACGCGCTCTGGCAATAGACAGAAGGGCTGCGAAAGTGGCAATCAGGTCATCGGCATCCTTGATCGTATTTTCAAGCGCGGCTTTATAATCCGCATTACTATTGTTCCTCAAGGCATCTTCCGCGCGCGCTTTAAGGCGCGTCAACGGTGTTCGCAAATCATGGGCGACATTATCGGTAACCTCGCGCATACCGGTCATCAAACGTTCAATCTGGGTCAGCATGGAATTTAGATTATGGGCCAGTTGATCAAGTTCATCGCCATTGCCGGAAATCGGCATGCGCCCGGTCAGATCGCCCGACATAATGCTTTTGCTGGTGTTATTAATGGCATTGATACGGGTAAGAATATTGCGGCTCATTAACAATCCACCGGCAAGGCCGAGCAACAACACCAGCCCCAAAGACCAGAACAGGGCGCCACGGATGACCGAAACAAAGGCCTGCTGTTCTTCGATATCGCGACCAACGACAAGATGGAATTGTCCTCTTAATGTGAAAAAACGCGCCCGCGCACTGTGCACCGATTTACCTTTGGCGCTGGCAACCGAATAGGGGAAGTTGACCCAGCCTGTGCCTTTGCCGGTTCCCGGTGGCAGGGCGGCAAGGTTGCCTGCCAGAGGTCGCCCGCGAAAATCTGTCAGCAGATAAACGTCGGCACTGTCTTTGCGCGCACGGCGGCGGATGACTTTTATCAGATTGTTGAGACCGCCCTGGCGGTATTGTTCCTCCAGTCCGGTGATTTCTGCTGCAATTGTGGCGTCGGTCTGGCGCGCCAGTAACCCGGCGGTGCTCCAATATACATAAGACAGGATGGCCGCCGCTGAAACAGCGAAAACCAGCAGATAGATCGCTGCCAGTTTGAAGGTTGTGGTTTTGAGCAGTTTAATCAGTGGGGTCACGTAACGAATATCCAGCACCTCTGATGGTGTGCAGCAAAGGTTTATCAAAGTTTTTGTCGATTTTTGAACGCAGGCGGGAAATATGAACGTCAATTACATTGGTCTGCGGATCGAAATGATAATCCCAGACATGTTCGAGCAACATGGTGCGGGTGACGACCTGGCCTGCGTGTTTCATCAAAAATTCCAGCAATCTGAACTCGCGCGGCTGCAACAGAATTTCAACGGAACCGCGAAAGGCGCGGCGCGACAGCAGGTCGATTTCCAGATCCGCAATCCGGTAACTTGTTTCAGCGGCACTGGGGCTGGCGCGGCGATGAAGGCCTTCGACCCGGGCCAATAATTCGGAAAAAGAATAGGGTTTGGTGAGATAATCATCCCCTCCAGCGCGCAATCCTTCAATGCGGTCATCAACCTTGCTGAGCGCACTAAGGATCAATACCGGGGTATCATCGCCTTTGTCGCGCAAGGTCTGGACCACGGACAGGCCATCGCGTTTGGGCAACATCCTGTCGACAATCAAGACGTCATAATCGCGCACGCCCACCATCTCCAGGCCTTCATCGCCATCAGCGGCGTGATCGCTGACGTGGCCGCTTTCCTTTAACCCCTTAACCAGGTAGGCAGCCGCCTCGCAATCATCTTCAAGCACCAAAATGCGCATATGTTTCCCGTTCATCGCTTCGAACCTGACTATTATATGGTGTTGTTGCCGCTTTAGCACCAGTTGCGTTAAAAAATAAGGCCGCACCTGACACCTCTTGGGGGGGAAGCGTCGTCGGCGCGGCCTCAGATTACCCCGCATTATTCACAAACCTGCGAGGCCATCTGTCACTGTTTCAGTTTTGCCCGTTCAGGCCTTGCCGAGAGACAGGGCGATGAAGCGCTTTCCGCGTTTAGATTTAATCAAAAACAGGGCTGTCTTTTTTCCAGCTTTGCTAATTTTGCTGATACGCTCTTCAATGTCGCCGGGGCTGGTAACCACTTTTCCGGAGACTTCGAGCACCACATCACCGCGCTTGATACCCTTGGCAGATGCCGGACCATCAGCATCAACAGCACTTACCACAACACCCAAACCCGGTTTGTTGGCAAATGACAGGCCCAAAGAGGCGAGGTTGAGTTTTTGCGCTGACTTGATTAATGACGCCTGCTTATCACTGCCCGGCAGTTTGCCGATTTTAACGGTACGCGTTATTTCGTTGCCATCGCGAATAATGGTGAAGGTGATCTTCTCATTCGGCTTCAATTTCGCCACCATGCGCGCAAGCTCTTTGGGACCTTTCACCGATTTTTTGTTCAAGGTGATAACAGCATCACCGGTTTTGAAACCAGCAGCTTCGGCCGGGCTGCCATCAAACACATCAGCGATGAGCGCGCCCCCGGCTTTTTTCATGCCGAGACCATCGGCGATGTCTTTTGTTATTGGCTGGATCTGCACACCAAGCCAGCCGCGGGTAACGCTGCCATTGTCTTTCAAATCAGCCACCACCGATTTCACCATGCTGGCGGGGATGGCAAAGCCGATACCGACGCTGCCGCCGGAGGGTGAGAAAATAGCGGTGTTGACACCAATCACTTCGCCTTTGAGATTAAAGGCGGGGCCACCGGAGTTGCCGCGATTGATGGCGGCATCAATCTGAATAAAATCATCATAAGGGCCTGAGCCGATGTCACGGCCACGCGCCGAGACAATACCGGTTGTAACCGATCCGTTGAGGCCAAACGGATTGCCGACGGCCATTACCCAATCACCCACGCGCGCCGGTGCTGAAGTCAATTCGACATAATCAAATTTTCTGTTGCCGGGTACCTTGAGCAGAGCCAGGTCGGTTTTGGGGTCGCGGCCAATCAGCTCAACATCAAGCACTTCACCGGTTGAGGTAACAATTTCGATTTTACTGGAATCTTTGATCACATGGTTGTTGGTAACCACATAACCATCGCCTGAAATAAAAAATCCCGACCCTTGCGCCATGCCATAGCGTTTGGGTTTTGGACCGTGTTGCTGAGATGAGGGGCCGCGCTGGAAACGCTCAAAGAAATCATAGAAGGGACTGTCTTTGGGGATATTGGGCATGTTGCCAAAAGACTGGCCATTGCCGCGAGAATGGCCGGGTTCGAACGATACATTGCCAATTTCACGCTTAACCCGAATGCTGACAACAGCTGGTTTTACCCGCGCCACAAGATCAGCAAATCCAAAGGATGCTGCTGCGGGATTGGGGGTTGGCGGCATGGTCAGGGCATTTTGCGCCTGGCTTTGCCCCAATGAGACCACGGCACCCGTGCCAAGTGCGGCGGCCAGGCCCAGGGCCACATATAAGCGATTTGTTTTGTGAGGCTTTTTTGCGCTATCTACGCGTTTCGTAATCAATGTCATAAGGTGACTCCATAGTCAGATTAACCTGAACTGACTATGG
This sequence comes from uncultured Hyphomicrobiales bacterium, assembly GCA_964549055.1. GTDB lineage: Bacteria > Pseudomonadota > Alphaproteobacteria > Rhizobiales > JAJFHR01 > JAJFHR01. The sequence goes on from CAZJUF010000045.1 coordinate 5,565, forward strand.
CTAGCACCACCTTGCGGCAGCCTGTCCGCAAGATTACAAGTTGGTAAGGTTATTCACTGGCGAAGCAGTTTTTCGAGTTCTTTCTCCTCAGCCTTTGACAGGACAACCGGCCCCGATGCCTTGGCTTCAGCCACACGGCGGCGCATCATAAAGAATATACCAATGCTGCCGATAATGATGAGACCGGCGGGGCCAAACCACAGCAGGATTGTTCCCGGTGTCAGACGCGGTTTAAGAAGAACAAATTCACCGTATCTATCAACAACAAACTCCAGCACCTGATTATCCGTATCCCCGTCCACAAGACGTTCGCGCACAATCAGACGCAGGTCTCGCGCCAGAGACGCCGCAGATTCATCGATATTCTGGTTTTGACAGACCAGACACCTCAACAAGGTCGATATACTGCGGGCACGTCCCTCGAGAACAGCGTCATCAAGCACTTCATCAGGCAAAACAGCCGTGGCAACATTAACCGGCAGGGCGAAGCTTAAGCCCAGAAACAAGGTTATTATCACCAATCGCCAACGGTTCATGCCGGCACCTCTTTAGCGGGTGCTTTTGCAGGCTTTTTGCTGCCCTTTTTGCGCGGCGCACCAATACGGTAACGCCGGTCGGTCAGGGATATGGCACCACCGGCAAACATTATCCCTGCCCCGAACCATATTAACTGTGCCAGTGGATTAAAGAATACCCGCAGTGTCCAGGCATTTTTTGTTTTTGATTTGTCGCCAAGCGTCACATAAATATCGCCGCTCCAGAACGAGTAGATACCGGCTTCCGTGGTCGCCATGACCGGAACCTGATACAATCGTTTGGCGGATTCAATTTCTGTGATCAACTTACCATCGACACTTATGCGAAACAGCCCGACGTCGTCTTTGTAGTTTGGACCAACTCGCGGTTCAAGACTGACAAATTCAACGTCAATACCGGCAACCTGCATGGTTCCACCAACGTCAATAACCTCCACCTTTTCAACCTGCCAGGCCGAAATCGCGGTAATACCGAGAACGACAATACCAAGGCCACCGTGGGCAAGCGTGGTGCCCCATACGGAGCGCGGAAGTTTGACGGCACGGATGAGTGAATCCATTAATGCGACCCGGAACAGGCCGATACGGAAGGCGAATTCGCTGACAGCGCCAGCCACTAGCCAGGCGGCAATGGCGACACCGAACGGGGCCATAATCGGACCTTTTTCCACCCAGGCGAACACAAATACCAATATGACGGCAGCAAACAGTGCAGCCGCACTCAAGCGTTGAGCGACAGCTGCCAGATCCCCGCGTTTCCAGGCCAGAAACGGCCCCAGAGGCACGAGTAACAACAGTGGCACCATGAGGGGGGTAAAGGTTGCATTAAAGAATTGCGGGCCGACTGAGATCTTGTCGCCGGTTATGGTTTCCAGCACCAAAGGATAAAGCGTGCCAATAAAAACCGTGGCGCAACCGACGGTCAAAATCAGATTGTTGAGCATCAGGCAGCCTTCACGCGAAATCGGTGCAAACATGCCGCCAGACTTGAAAGCAGGCGCGCGCCAGGCGAACAATGCAAAACCGCCGCCAACAAAGAATGCCAGAATTCCTAAGATGAACAGACCGCGTTCAGGATCTGTGGCGAATGCATGAACAGACGTCAATACGCCTGAGCGCACCAAAAACGTGCCAAGCAGGCTGAGCGAAAATGCGATGATGGCCAGAAGAATGGTCCACACTTTCATAGTGTCGCGTTTTTCCACCACAATGGCTGAATGCAACAGCGCCGTACCGGCCAGCCACGGCATGAAGGATGCGTTTTCGACCGGATCCCAGAACCACCAGCCACCCCAGCCAAGTTCATAATAGGCCCACCATGAGCCCATGGAAATTCCCATGGTCAGGAACATCCAGGCAAGCAGCGTCCATGGACGGACCCAGCGTGCCCAGGCGGCATCAACACGGCCTTCGATGAGAGCGGCGATTGCAAATGAAAACACCAGCGAAAACCCGACATAGCCGAGATAAAGCAACGGCGGATGAATGGCCAGTCCCGGATCCTGCAACAACGGGTTCATACCCTCACCGTTAAGCGGCGTGGGGCTCAGGCGAATAAAGGGGTTTGATGTGGCGACAACAAAGGCCAGAAATGAGGCGGAAATTGTTCCCTGCACCCCCAAAACGCGGGCCTTAAGGAGCGCCGGCAGGTTTTGGCCAAAGGTTGCAACAGCGGCACCAAACAGGGTCAGGATCAATATCCACAATACCATGGAGCCTTCGTGATTGGCCCAGACACCGGTAATTTTGTAAATCATCGGTTTATCGGTATGAGAGTTTTTGTAGACGTTCTCAACACTGAAGTCTGATACAATATAGGCATACATCAGGGCAAAGAAGGCCACTATCAGAAATCCGAATTGGGCCTGAGCGACGGGAACAGCCGTGGCCATCAGCCTTTCATCGTTTCTGGAAGCACCAATAAAAGGAAAGATGCTCTGGTAGATCGCCAAAACAAGCGCCAATATTAATGAATAATAGCCAATTTCAGCTGCCATCGAACTTTTCCCTCTAAAATTCCATCACCCGAAGATAATTAATCAGGTTTTATCTTCTGGATTCCACTTGCCTTGTTTCTTGAGCGCGTCAGCCACTTCTGCTGGCATATAGTTTTCGTCATGCTTGGCCAAAACTGAATCTGCTTCAAATACGCCCTGCTGATTAAGCACGCCCTCGGTTACAACACCTTGACCCTCGCGAAAAAGATCGGGCAATATACCAACGTAAACCACAGGCATGGAGGTGTTTAAATCTGTCACCGCAAACCTGATGGTTTTACTTTCGCCACGCTTGACGCTGCCATCTTTTACCAGACCACCAAGACGAAAACGCGTACCCGGTGAGATTTTCTTTTCAACCACCTCTGTTGGACCATAGAAGAAGACAATCGTATCTTCAAGCGCAAAGGAAATCAGCGCTACGGCTGCTGCCAAAAGCACAAATCCGATGCCAATAACGCCCATGCGTCGTTGTTTGCGTGTCATATCACTAAATCCTTGTTGCTCGCGCCCCGCGAAATCGAATTTCGTTTTTCCGTAGCCATCACGGCTCAATTCCTAATTGCTTACGCGCAGCTTTCAACTGCTCCAGGCTTTCAGGCTTGTCAGCATAGGCAACTTCAGCCGAAGCCAGCGCTGCCTTGGCCTGATCATTGTTGCCCATCACCGTGTAAGCCCGGGCCAATCTGACCCATTCCCCCACACTTCCACCATCTTGCGCCAATCGATCAGACAGACGTTTGACCATAGTGGCAATCATTGCCTGACGGGAATTTGCATCCATGGCGCCGCCGGCATTCATCTGCTCCTGGCTCAGAGCAGGAGGGCGGCTGCCCTCGGGCAGGACCGGAGCCGGGGCTGGGGCCGGGGCTGGGGCCGGGGCTGGCTTGGCCGTCTGGGGCACAGCGGCACTTCCATCAGAAATACTGGCCACGCGTTCAAAGCCCAGTTGCGCGCGCGCATTATTCAGTTGTTCCAAGGCCTGGGGCTGATCGGCATAGGCGGTTTGGGCGGTTGCCAATGCAGCTTTAGCCGCATCGGTTTGACCGAGCACCTGCCGGGTTCGGGCCAGTTTTATCCAGTCCTCTATCGGGCCGCCATTTTCTGCCAGCCGGTCGGACAAACGCTTGACCATTCCGGCAATCATCTGCTGGCGCGCTTCTGCACCCATTGAATTGCCCGCCTTCATCTGCTCATCGCTCAGGGCTGGAAGCTGACTGCCTTGCGGTGTCACTTGCCCGGAATTGGCAGGCTTGGCCGAGGAAACGGCAGTTTTTGGCACGCTTCCGCTTTCCTCTTCGGCTTTTGCTGCCAGACGTTCAATATCTGCCCGCCAGGGTACATCCTGAGCATTTTCAGCCAGAAGAGCCCGCCATTTCACAGCGGCTTCTTTAAGCCGACCGGCTTGCGCGTCTGCCAGTGCAATATAATGCAGCGGCCGCGGCATTTTCGGGTTGTTTTTGAGCAGGTTGCGAAAAACTGCCAAGGCTTGGGGAGGAACATCTCCGCGGTTGGCGATGATGAGTGATTCACCGTAATCAGCTGCGGCTTTGGGAGCGTTACCACTCAGGTCCATTACCCTTTTGAGGGCAAAGGTCGCATCACTAAAACGCCTCAGGCGGGTATAGATCGGTGCGAGGATTTCCCAACCGCGAATATCATCGGGATTTTCAGCCAAATGGGCTTCGGCACGGGCAATCAACTGTTTGGTTGCATCGTTTTCGGCAACTGTGGTTGATGACTGGACTGGCGCACGCTCGGCAAACGGCTGGCCCGGCAAATCAGGCGAGCCGGTGAGCAGATAAAAACCCATAGAGATGCCCGGAATAAAGACAACAGCAATGACCGTGGTCAGTTTTCTGACCAGACTGATCTTGCTCGCAGCATGGGCTGCCTCGGCATCATTGCTATCGGCGGCCTTCAACAAGCGGCGTGCTATTTCGGCGCGCGCGGCCTCGGCTTCCGATTCAGGCAGTAACCCGCGATCAAAATCGCTCTTTATCTCATCGAGCTGGTCTTTATAAACCGCCACATCAGAAGCTTCCGCTCCCCCAACATCCTTGCCCTGACGCATGAGCGGAACAAGTACTACCAGCACGGCGACAGCAGTCATAACTGCCAGAATAATCCATAAAATCATTGATGGTTCAATTTCTATGTTTCATACATAAATTACTTAGTTTATCCATAAAATGCTTTTATGGCATTTGTTCGACCGATAAAAACTTGATAACTGATCCTGGTCAAGGCAGCGTGTGGTTGAGCTTCATACCATGTCGGTCTGGTTAAACTAAATGTCGTAATGCCAGGATGTCTATCAAGTTTGAGTGTTAAATATCATCGATGGCCAAATCGGGCAACCGACAAAGGATCGTTTTTTAATTTAGATTAGCAGAGCGTTCAAATTCCATGCAAAAATACTCGATTTTCACCCTTGCCCGCAATGCGGCAAATTACCACAAAGACTGGGGACTGGCCTGGCGCAGCCCCGAGCCCAAATCAGAGTATGATATTGTCATTATCGGCGCCGGAGGCCATGGGCTGGCAACCGCCTATTATCTCGCCAAAAGGCACAATCTCACCAATGTTGCTGTGGTCGAAAAAGGCTGGCTCGGCGGTGGCAACACCGGGCGCAACACCACAATTATCCGCTCGAATTACCTGCAGGATGAAAGTGCGGCGATTTATGAATTATCGCGCAGCCTCTACGAGGGTTTGGCCCAGGAATTGAATTACAATGTGATGTTTTCGCCGCGTGGATTGTTCATGTTGTGTATGACCGAACATGAATTGCGCGGGTTTAAACGCCACGCCCACGCCAATCGGCTCAGCGGCATTGAAAGCCGGATGGTCTCCGCTGAAGAAGTCAAACGCAAAATTCCGATTATGAATGTATCGCCCACGGCGCGCTATCCGCTGCTGGGCGCACTTTACCAACCGCGTGGCGGCACCGCCCGCCATGATGCGGTTGCCTGGGGTTATGCGCGCGGTGCTGACAATCTTGGTGTCGATATTCTGCAAAATTGTGCGGTGACCGGTATTTCTCGCAGGGGTGGGAAAGTTACCGGTATTGATACGGTCAAGGGTCATATCAAGGCTAAAAAAGTAGCCATTGTTACCGCCGGTTCGACAACTTTGCTGGGGGATATGGCGGGATTAAAGCTGCCCATCGAAAGTGTGACACTTCAGGCTTGCGTCTCGGAGCCGATCAAGCCGGTTCTTGATGTGGTGATTATGGCGGGCACTGTGCATGGCTACATGAGCCAGAGCGACAAGGGCGAGCTGGTAATTGGAGGCGGGGCTGATGAATACAACAATTATTCACAACGCGGCAGCTTTCCAGCGATTGAGCATACGATCACATCGTTGGCTGAACTGTTTCCGATTATCCGGCGGTTAAAAATGCTGCGTCAGTGGGCGGGGATTGTTGATATGACCGGTGATCGCAGCCCGATTATCGGCAAAACCGATATTGACGGGCTTTATCTCAATTGCGGCTGGGGCACCGGCGGTTTCAAATCCATACCCGGTTCAGGGCTGGTTTTTGCCGATACTATTGCCAATGACAGACCACACCCGATTGCCGAGCCTTTTGGCTTAAACCGGTTTGCCGAAGGCCGATTGATTGATGAAAGCATCGCCGCTGGCGTTGCTCATTAAAGGATAAGCGCGCACATGCTTTTGATTAAATGTCCCATATGTGACTGTGAAGGTGATGAGACTGATTTCCACTATGGTGGTGAAGGTCATATTCAACGACCAGCTTCATCCAACCCGGACAAGGTTGGCGATGAGGCCCAGCGCGATTATCTCTACGTGCGTAAAAACCCGCGTGGACTTCACAGCGAACGCTGGTTGTGTGAACGCGGCTGCGGCAAATGGTTTCATGCCTTGCGCGATACCGCCACCATGGTCATTTCAAAAACTTATCTGATTACTGATAAACCACCGGCAGAACTCAAAAAAGCAGGTAAAAAATGAGCGGTAAACCTTACAGAATTCCTGCTTCCCGATCACAAGGTGCCTTTGGCCGCCTGATCGATCGCGATGCTGCCTTATCGTTTACGTTCGATGACAAAACCTATACCGGCTTTAAGGGAGATACGCTTGCTTCCGCCCTGCTTGCCAATGGAGTGAGGTTGTTTGGCCGCAGCTTTAAGTATCACCGCCCGCGTGGTGTTATTGCCGTCGGGCCGGAAGAGCCCAATGCGCTGGTTAGTGTTGGCAGCGGTGCTACTCATGAGCCCAATAACCGTATAACCGACGTTGAACTCTATGAAGGTCTGGTAGCGACAAGCCAGAACCGCTGGCCCAGTCTGGCCTTTGATGTCAGTGCCATCAACAACACTTTCAGCCGTCTGATCCCGTCAGGGTTTTATTATAAAACCTTCATGTGGCCGGCAAAGCTGTGGCCACATTATGAGCATATTATCCGCCATGCAGCAGGTCTTGGCACCGCACCCGAGGAAGAAGATCAGGCAATCTATGAACAGGTCCATGTTGATTGCGATGTGCTGATTGCCGGTGGCGGAATTGCCGGTCTGGCAGCCGCAC
>CAZJUF010000046.1:0-12524 GCA_964549055.1 uncultured Hyphomicrobiales bacterium
ACAGCCCCCACATACCAATGAGCCATGGCTCTTCAAAAAAACCGATCCCGAGTTCCTTCACCAGAAAAAATCCCGTTACCCCCACGCTCAAAGCTCCGGGTATGACCAGAAAATCATAGAAAATGGCTGTGTATCTTGAGCTTTCCACAAATTCTTGCAGGTCATTGGTACGATAGCCCTGATACTCCGATACCCACACTGCCAGCAAACCGCCGCCAAGCAATGTAAAACCGATAATGTGACCGAATTTGAGAAGTATGTAATAGTCCATTTTCAGCTTCCTTCAAACACAAACCCCTAAATTCATGATCGCTTATTCTCCGGGTCCTGGCAGGGACAACGGGCGATGCCAGTCTTGAAAATGGGCGGAGTAAACCTAAGGAGTTACTCCGAGGCGTTTAAGACCTTTCGTTCCCACTTTATCGCCGGGGCGCAGTTTAACGGCTTTCCGGAAGTCCGCGATGGCTTCGTTGCGCAGGCCAATTTTTTCATAAGCCTGACCACGGTTGCCGTAGGCACTTGCATATCTCGGATTGAAGATGATGGCCCGGCTATAATCAGCGATAGCGTTGTCGTAATCACCCTTCTTGTTGTAAGCGATACCACGGTTAAAGTAGGCGCCGACAGATTTCGGATTGACGCTGATGGCCCTACTATAATCGGCAATGGCGCGCTTGAATTGACCATTGTCGTCGTAAGCATTGCCCCGATCAATATAGGCGCTGACGTATTTGGGGTTGAGCTTGAGGGTCTGGCTAAAATCGGCGATAGCGCGGTCGTAATTGCGCTTCTTATAGTAAGCGGCACCGCGATTATAATAAGCATTTACTGACTTGGGGTTGAGCTTGATAGCCCTGCCATAATCGGCGATAGAAAGTTTGAAACGGCCTTGTTTGTTGTAAGCCTTCCCCCGCAGGATATATGCATTGACGAATTTGGGATTGAGCTTGAGGGCCTGGTTAAAATCAGCGATAGCACTGCCGTAATCGCGCGCTTTATTGTAAGCGACACCGCGGTTAAAGTAGGCACTGACAGATATCGGATCGAGCCTGATGGCCTTGTTATAATCGGCGATGGCGCGCTTGAATTGACCATTGTCGTCATACGCGTTGCCCCGGTCGATATAGGTGTTGGCGTATTTAAGGTTGAGCCCGATGGCCTTGCCAAAATCGGTAATTGCGGATTTATAACGGCGCTTTCGGTAGTAGGCCTTACCGCGGTTTCTGTAGACGACGGCGAGGTTTTTTTTGCTGATCGGTTTTCCAAACAGGCGTCCGGATTTGATAATTGCCGAACACCCGCGAAGCTTGACGTCAGCCTTTCCCTTCGTGCAATCCTCCACCACGCCTGCCCGCGCTTTAGAGGAACGAAAATCGAAAATCTGCCCGGTCATTGAAATCAGGGCCGTAAGTGTCAAAAGGACGAGGAAACGCACCACCAAATACCTCCAGCAATAAATTACTAATAAAAATCAGCCTATACGCGCAGTGGCTAAATGTCCACTTCTGCTCCCTCTCAAATCGATCCCGCTATCGTCGAAATGTTGAAAAGAAATCAGAAATGAAATTACCAGGAAAACCCTATCCCCGTGGCCGTTTTTTCTCCGGGTCATAGTGGGGAAAGCGAACAATTTTGGCGGGGATGCGTTTTTGCTGGCCATCAAGCTTGCCGATTTCAACTTCTGTATCGATGGCCGAATGAGTGACATTTACCCGCGCCAGCGCGATGTTGGCCTTGAGGATGGGCGAGCGCATGGCGCTGGTGACTTCACCAATCTGGGCGCGACCAATGTGGATGGTATCTCCGTTTCCAACATCTTCCTTACTGGCTATTTCAAGACCGACAAGTTGGCGTTGCGGGTGAGCTTTGCGCTCTATCAGGGCTTCGCGGCCAATGAAGTCATCGGGGTTGGTTTTCAGTGCCACAGTAAAGCCAATACCGGCTTCAAACGGATCGGTTTGATCGCAGAACTCATACCCTGCAAACACCAGCCCGGATTCAATTCGCAACAAGTCCAGCGCTTCCAGACCCAACGGAGCCATGTCATATTTTTGACCCGCCTCCCACACCGCTGCAAAGACAGTTTCGGCATCTTTGGGGTGGCAGAATATCTCGTATCCCAACTCACCGGTAAATCCGGTGCGCGACACCACCACCGGTGGGCCGGAAAACTCCTTAATCCGTCCAACAGTAAATCGGAACCAGTCGAGTTCGGTTAATTCCGGTTGCGCTGGAGGCGTCCAGATTATGTCTTTTAAAATATCGCGTGAACAGGGTCCCTGAACGGCGATATTGTGCATCTGGTCAGTGGAAGAACGCACCCAGGCTTCGAGGCCGAGCTTTTCCGCCTGTTCGCGCAACCATATTCCTGAAACGTCCGAGCCGCCAATCCAGCGGAAATTATTGTCAGCCAAACGATAGACCGTACCATCGTCAATCATGCCACCATGTTCATAACACATGGCGGTGTAGACCACCTGCCCGCTCGACAATTTGGCGATATTGCGGGTCATGCAATATTGCAGCAGTGCTTCGGCATCCGGCCCGGTCACCTCAAACTTGCGCAAGGGCGATAAATCCATGACAGCGGCACGTTCACGACACGCCCAGTATTCTTCAATCGGCCCGTCATTGTTAAAACGGTTGGCGAGCCAATAGCCATTATACTCGGTGAAATTACGTGTCAGGTGTGACAACGGCTGGTGAAAAGCGGTTTCTTTGGTCATTTCAACATCTGCATCAGGGGTTTTTCGAAATGCAACGCCTTTGGAAAATAACTCTTTTTCCCCATACGTCAGCACATGAATGTCAGTTGGATCCCAGCCATTGGCGGCATCAATATCACACGGGCAGGCCGACGATACACAGACCAGATCGGTGAGTGCCCGCAACAACACATAATCGCCCGGTCGCGTCCACGGCTCATCAAAATAGAGCTGGTTTTGATCGTCAATCATAGTGTTGTAAAAGTAGTTTATCGCTTCCCAGCCCTTGCGTGGTCCGATGCCATATTGATCAAGAACAAGATTGAAATTATCCGTGCAGTTGACATGACCGGGATAGCCCATGTCATCATAATAACGCGAATTACATGCCGTCAGAAAAATATCATGGCGACCACAGGTATCCTGAATGACCTCCACCAGCGGTGTCATTTCCATATCAAACACCTTTGAGGGCAATCCCGGCACCGGCGTCGTCAGCCCCAGCAATGAGCGCGTAATGGTGGCATCCAGCGCCATGGGATTTTTACCATCAATCGAGGCCATGGAAAAAGCCTGAAAATCCGTGCACTGACGCCCGGACACATCGATGATCTGAATATATTCCCCCGCCTTGACCGTATAACTTTGCGCCGTGCGGGCATCAATGTGAATACTGGCCAAAGGGTCTGCAAGCGGCATGATCTCATGGGCAGCTTTGGCCTTTGCGGGAGAGGACCGCGTGACCAGAACTTCTATTGGCGTCGTTGTATCCTGGGTGATGAAATCCATAATACCGCCAGGCGCTGCAATGACCGCCACACCGTCCACCTGTGCCAACAATTCGGCCTCGCTGCGCGCCGGTGAAGACGGGCCAAAAACATTTAAAGCCTGACCTCTACCCAAATCAATTTTAAGGCGTTCAAGCAACGCTCGGGTGCGTTTTGCCCCGATGGTCTGCGCGCTGAGGATTGTTTGTAGTCCGTCACAATGTGCGTCAGACACTTCACCAAACATTGCCGCGGTGACAATCGTTCCAGCAGCATCTGCCCCAATCAGGTCACAGCACTGGCCACCCTCAGTGTTAATCAACGTCAACCGGTCACCGGCAAAGACCTGAATGGACAGGGAACCGCCACCGGCAACGACATATCTTTCAACACCAGGCGCCAACGCACGATTACCCGGTCGCAAAATGCGACTGGGTACCGGAGCGCCCGTGGCGTAGGTGGGGATTATATCGCTGCCCTGCATATAAGTATCTCCAAACCGCAAAGTTTACAGACCCTATGATAACAATCAGTCGCCTGCAAGCAAAAGGTATAACATTGGTTCGGAATTGGTTGGGTGGTTGCCAGAGTAATTAATCAACGGCCTGTGTCAGGCATCATTCCCCTTCAGCGCACTGGCCGATCTCAAAATCCCCCGCAGCTCATTGAGCTCATCCAGCACTGATTTAAGCCGCGTCATATGTTGGGGAGAAAGTGTGACCTCGTCTTCATATTGAATATCATCAAGAACAGGTGCTGCCTCACCTTCCGCAGCCGGTGTGGCCATTGCCGGTGTTATTCCCCGGCCACAATCGATCACGAAACGAACGCCCTGCTCACGCAGAACTTTCTGCACACCGCGAATGGTAAACCCATCGCCATAGAGCAGATGGCGGATACCGCGCAGCAAATTAAGGTCTTGCGGGCGGTAATAGCGCCGACCGCCGCCTCGTTTCATCGGTTTGACTTGTGAGAATTTGCTTTCCCAGAACCGCAAAACATGTTGCGGAACCGACAAATCCGCCGCCACTTCACTTATGGTTCGAAACGCTTCGGGAGATTTTTCCACCCAACACCTCTGCAATGGTTATTTATGGCCATCATTTACGCGGTCTTTCAACACATGACTGGGCCGAAAAACCAAAACGCGTCGCGGTGTTATGGGCACTTCTTCACCCGTTTTCGGGTTTCGCCCGACGCGTGCCTCTTTGTCGCGCACACCAAAGGTTCCAAATGATGAAAGTTTGACGCTCTCCCCCCGGATAAAAGCATCGGAAATTTCATCAAAAACCAATTTTACAAGATCTGCTGATTCGGTGCGAGACAGGCCAACTTCGCGATGAACCGCATCACTCAAATCTGATCTCGTCAGAGTCTTTCCTCCCATATTCTCCACCTCCCTGTTTATCAGTCAATACCGTATTGATTTAAGAGAAAACCGTCAATATCCAATAGCTTAAAGCCATGGCTTACGTGCATCTTTGATGTATTTTTGGCATCAAACTGATGTAATTAACGATTTTTGTCGGATGAACTTCTAAATTTTACCAGCGAATGAGCACAGCACCCCAGGTGAAACCTCCCCCCATGGCCTCCAGCAACACCAGATCTCCCTTTTTTATGCGCCCATCTTTGTAGGCCACATCCAGCGCCAACGGGATTGAAGCTGCCGATGTATTGCCATGCTTGTCCAGGGTAATGACAATCTTGTCCATGCTCATACCAACCTTGCGCGCCGTCCCCTCCAAAATGCGCTTGTTGGCCTGATGGGGGACAAACCAGTCGATTTGCGAGGGCTCCAGACCGGCTTGCTCAACCGTCGACAGAATGATACTGGAAATATTGCCAACGGCATGGCGGAACACCTCGCGGCCTTCCATACGCAAAAATCCGGTTATCTGGTTTGTCGAAGGCCCGCCATCCACATAAAGCTTGTCATAATAACGCCCGTCCGAGCGCAATTGCGCCGCCAGAATGCCGCGATCGTCATTTGTCCCCTCGCCTTCGCTGGTTTCCAGAACAACAGCGCCGGCACCATCACCGAACAAAACGCATGTTGTGCGATCTTCCCAGTCCAGAATGCGTGAAAACACTTCGGCGCCAATGACCAGCGCCTTGCTGTGCTGGCCGGATTTAAGCAGGTTTTCGGCTACCGACAGCGCATATACAAATCCAGAGCATACCGCCTGCACATCAAAGGCAGCACCGTGATGAATACCCAGCCGGGCCTGAACCTTGGTGGCGGTTGCCGGAAACGTATGATCGGGCGTTGACGTTGCCAGAACAATCAAATCGATCTCTTCGGCCGCCATTCCAGCGTCTTTGAGGGCATTTTGCGCAGCATTAAATGCCAGATCGGAGGTAAGTTCTCCATCTGCTGCTATATGGCGCGCCTCAATTCCGGTGCGCCCGACGATCCACTCGTGTGTGGTGTCAATCTTGGCAGCAAGATCGTGGTTGGTAACAATATTTTCCGGCAAATACGATCCGCATCCGCGGATGATAACTCTGGTAACACTCACGAACTTTGAACTTTCTCTATTTTCAACTGCTTATCTTCCCCCGCCAGATCTTCAATCTCCCCACCGTGGTAGGCTTCCAGATCCTCAGCGATTTTCGTGATTAAATCATCACGAGCCATATCTACTCCCAAATCAACAGCGCTGGCAAAGCCTTTTGCATCTGTACCGCCATGACTCTTTACCACAATACCATTCAATCCCAGAAATACACCCCCATTTACCGAGCGCGGGTCCATTTTCTGTTTCAGGGTTCTAAACGCACCTTGAGCCAAAAGATAACCAATTCTGGAAAACAAGGTGCGTGACATGGCTTCGCGTAGATATTCCGCAATCTGGCGCGCCGTGCCTTCGGCCGTTTTCAATGCAATATTTCCAGTAAAACCTTCGGTTACAACAACATCAACCGTGCCTTTGCCCAGATCATCACCTTCGACAAATCCGTAATATTTCATTGGCAGGTTGGCCTCACGCAGGCGACGACCGGCTTCTTTGACTTCGTCCAGTCCCTTGACTTCCTCAGCGCCCACATTCAACAACCCAACCAGGGGTTGCTCCAAACTGAAAACAGCCCGCGCCATCGCTTCACCCATCACGGCAAAATCTACCAGTTGCCGCGAATCAGCACCAATTGTCGCCCCCACATCCAAAACGATACTCTCGCCCCTCAGCGTTGGCCAGATGGCGGCCAGAGCCGGGCGCTCTATATTCGTCATTGTCTTGAGAATAACTTTGGCCATCACCATCAACGCCCCGGTATTACCGGCAGAAACAACCAGAGAAGCTTTGCCGTGGCGCACCGCATCCACTGCCTGCCACATGGAACTCACCCGTCGCCCCTTACGCAACGCCTGCGAAGGTTTTGCATCCATGTCAATGGCAACATCGGTGTGCACCACCTCACTAGCGGCCTCAAGGCGGGGATATTGTTTGAGTAACGGCTTGATGATGTTTTCATCGCCGAACAGCAAGAAACGAATGTCAGGATGGCGCAACAGGGCAATATCGGCGCCAGGTATAACCATGTCGGCACCGCGGTCACCCCCCATTGCATCGAGTGCTATGGTTAAATTTTCTACCATCTATCTTACTATTTTATCCCCGGAGCTTATCGGGGTTCCCTTCGCCTGACTGGCGGCAATACCGTAACGGTGATTATCAAATGACAGACAATAAAGGTTCACCGCGTCGAAACAATAGAAAATGCACCAATCCTGTGAATTTAGGCACAAACCGGTTTAGATCTGGATTACTGGCTTCAGGATTTCTTACCCATCGTCTTCAGTATCGCAAATGGCGAAGCTTTGGAATTTTCAGATGCCGATGGATCTGTTACTTCATTGTACACGGCTTCAAAATCAACGCTTGCCGCGCGCTTGAATGGATCAATCATCAAACACAGGTGTTCGATCAACAGCTGCCAAAGATCAACCCTGCCCTCAACCAGGAGGTCGGCCGGATCCTCTCCCATCGGGTCAATCTGCAGAACCGCATCATTATCAGTATCTTTTTTTGATCGCGCATCAGATTTGAAAAACCATTCAGCCTGCTCCTGCTCACAAGAAGAAATCATTTCAAGACTTACCACACAGTTTTGGTCCACATCCGCAACGATATCCGCAATGACTTTCAAACCGGACCCGCGCCAACGGGTAATTTCAAAGTTGGCTTCGACTTGGCGAAGGGCGACAACACCGAGCATTTTCGCCAGGTCCTCGCATTCCTTGTCCGTGGCGATTATCTTTTTTCGCACACCTTTACCGGGGACATCGGTCCAATGTATCAAACAGGTCATTTCAGAATTTGGGCTCATGGTTCAGCTTAATGCCTCCGGGTCGACGTAAAACAGTTTTCCATCCAGAATTGTCTCCACACTCACCCGTTCAAGCTGTTCAACATTACGCCTCATATAGGTAGCCAAATGTTCGAGAACGCGTTTTTCGGGTTCGGTTTTATTGAATACATTTCGGGCTATCACCTGCGCCAGCTCCTCATTATCGCCAGCTTCCAGCGCTTTGTCATAAGCACCTGCCCGACCATAAAATGAAGCCGCCATTTTTTTAATTCGCGGCCCCACTCCCATATCTCCCACGCCCATTTCGCGCAAATTCTGGTCGAAATCCCTGAACATGGTGTCAAACACCACCTGACCCAGATCCGCTGCCTCCGCGTTCTCTGCCTTGAGGCGATGGAAAAGCAAAAACGCGTGTATGATGATCATTTCATATCGACCCTCAAGCGTATCCTTTACCTTCAGATCGCTGTAAAAATATGGCTGCCTTGCCTGCGCCACTATTAAACCGTAGAGGGTAAATGCCGTACCCTCATATGGTTTTTCAAGTCCAAGGAGTGCTTTTAGTTTCATCAACTGGTTCCTGAATAGAATTGTCTGATATTTTTTCAGAGCAAAGCGGACTTCGGGTCTATTAATCAAACGGCGATTAAAAAGATTTTATTCTTGGTGAGCAACTCTGATTTATGTTAGTCGACTTTAAACATACTAGAAATAGCGATGCACAATCATGCGGTATCATTATATGCTTTTGACAGAAATTGAAAAATGTATTTAGTCCCGGAAAAAAATATTTCCTTCAAAATCCCCCGTGTTACAGGTAGCCCGAAATCCAGACGCCTCAGCACAGCGCTGCTGATTGCCTCAAGCCTGTTTATCGCTGGATGCGCTGATCAGATCGATTACCGTGGTTATTTGCCACGCGGCACCGATGTTCAGAAAATTCAGCCCGGCCTGTCGAAGACCGAAGTTATCGCCATCATGGGCTCGCCTTCCACCACCAATACTGTCGAGGGTGCTGGTGATACATTCTACTATATTTCCAGCGTGGTTAAAACAGGTGCAATTTTTGCACCTGAGGTTGTTGACCGGGAAATTTTTGCCATTGAATTTGATGTCGACCAAAATGTCCGCAACCTTGCCCATTATGGCATCGAGGATGGAAAGATTATTGACTTTATTTCGCGCACCACCCCCACACGCGGATCAAACACCAGCATTCTGCGCGAGTTGTTTGGGCGACTGGGGCAGTTTGGTGGAAACCAGGAATCCTCAGATCCGGGTAATGACTAAAAGGTTTTAACGCAAAACCAGTAGAAACATCAAAGGGCTGCAGATCAAAAATCTGCAGCCCTTCTTAGTTTCTTAATCCTGTGTAACCTTGTTACTGAGCCAGTACGGCTAACAGCAGCAAGGCAACAATGTTGGAGATCTTGATCATCGGGTTGATCGCAGGTCCCGCGGTATCCTTGTAGGGATCACCAACCGTATCACCGGTCACAGCTGCCTTATGAGCTTCCGAACCCTTGCCGCCGTGATGA
This sequence comes from uncultured Hyphomicrobiales bacterium, assembly GCA_964549055.1. Classification (GTDB taxonomy): domain Bacteria; phylum Pseudomonadota; class Alphaproteobacteria; order Rhizobiales; family JAJFHR01; genus JAJFHR01. The sequence continues at coordinate 9,325 of CAZJUF010000046.1, forward strand.
CCGTCTTCAACATATTTTTTGGCGTTGTCCCAGGCACCGCCACCCGATGTCATCGAGATTGCCAGGAACAGTCCGGTAAGAATAATACCAAACAACATGGCACCCAAAGCCGAGAATGCAGCTGATTTATCCGCAATCAAAAGCACGATACCAAAACAGACAATTGGGGACAGAACCGGCAACATCGAGGGAACAATCATTTCCTTGATAGCAGCCTTGGTCAGGATATCAACCGCACGGCCATAATCAGGTTTGGCTTTATATTCCATGATACCAGGAATTTCCCGGAACTGACGCCGAACTTCTTCAACCACTGCACCAGCTGCCCGGCCCACTGCCATCATACCCATGGAGGCAAACAGATAAGGCAACATGCCACCAAAGAACAGGCCGGCAACCACATAAGGATTGGAAAGCGAAAAGTCGAGTTCCACACCTGCGAAGAACGGGTACTTGTCAGAATTGGAGATGAAATACTCCAGATCAGCGGTGTAGGCGGCAAACAATACCAGCGCACCAAGACCGGCTGAACCAATGGCATAGCCTTTGGTGACCGCTTTGGTGGTGTTACCCACAGCGTCGAGCGCGTCTGTGGTTTTGCGAACTTCCTCGGGAAGGTCGGCCATTTCAGCAATACCACCGGCATTATCAGTCACCGGACCAAAAGCATCAAGGGCGACCACCATACCGGCGACCGCCAGCATTGTGGTGCCTGCAATGGCAATACCGAACAGGCCGGCAAAACCAAAGGCTATGATAATACCGGCAATAATCACCAGTGCGGGCAAAGCCGTTGCTTCCATTGAAACCGCCAGCCCCTGGATCACGTTGGTGCCGTGTCCGGTGGTTGAGGCAGATGCAATCGAGCGCACCGGGCGATAATCAATACCGGTGTAATACTCGGTAATCCAGATGATCAGACCGGTAACACCCAGTCCGGTAACACCGGAGAAGAACAGATCCATACCGGTAAAGGTGAGATCGCCCACTTTCAATTCCGTTGCCATGCCGATCATGTAATCGGTTACCGGCCACAGAACCACGATGGACAACAGTGTCGTCATGATGAAGCCTTTATAAAGCGCTCCCATGATTGAGTTGCTGGCACCGAGTTTAACGAAAAACGTTCCGATGATCGACGTCACCACACAAGCAGCGCCAATGACCAGAGGATAGAGCATGATCTGCAAAACGTCTGCACTGCCAGCGAAGAAAATCGATCCCAGCACCATGGTGGCGACAACAGTCACCACATAAGTTTCAAACAAGTCAGCTGCCATACCGGCGCAATCGCCAACATTATCACCAACATTATCTGCAATTGTTGCAGGGTTGCGTGGATCATCTTCGGGAATACCGGCTTCGACTTTACCCACCAGATCACCACCAACATCAGCACCTTTGGTAAAGATACCACCGCCCAGTCTGGCGAAAATTGAAATCAGTGAAGCACCAAACCCCAGAGCAACCAGCGCATCAATAACTTCGCGGTCCCCCGCTATATGACCGGCAAAAACGAGCATGTAGATGAAATATCCACCAGTGGCCAACAAAGCCAGGCCCGCGACCAACATGCCGGTAACGGCACCGGAGCGGAAAGCTATTTCAAGACCGGCGCCCAGACTTTCACTGGCAGCTTGCGTCGTGCGAACATTCGCCCGCACGGAGACCAGCATGCCAATATAACCGGCAACACCGGAAAAAACCGCCCCGATGGCAAAGCCGATGGCAACATTCATGGACAAGAGATACGCCACAACGCCAAAAATTACGACGCCGACAATACCGATGGTGGTATATTGGCGATTTAGGTAGGCACTTGCACCTTCCTGAATGGCACTGGCAATCTCCTGCATACGTTCATTGCCGGGACTTGCTGCCATTATCGATTTGGTGGCCCACGCCCCATAGACTATCGATAGTGCGCCACTGATTAAAATCAGCCACATCGCGTTGTTCATAAAACTATCCTTAAGCTCATCAAATGTTGTTCAGGGCGACCCATAACAAATTTCATGGGGTGCCCAATCAAATCAGTTTAAAATTCGCCAGCAGCCCCCGTAGCCGCTAAATCGGGCGGACAATGCCAAAACTAGCGCCCCAACGCAACTGTTTGCAGTGCAAAAGACACATGTCTTTGGTCTTATTTCCGAAAAACTCGCATAACACAGGGGTTTTTACAGACGAAAACAGCAAAGATTATCGATTTTCCACAGTCGAATTACGTAATTTTCTCCAAAGTTCAAACGTTGGCAGCGCGAACATAGTGCAATTTGGCGGGAATCTGCACGCCATCTTCCCCCTCAAAGGCGGCTACCCGCTCGACTAAATCATCCTTCAACAGCTTTCTGGTATCCTCATCAATATCCAATGTCGCCAAAACCCGCGCACCCGGCCCGAATTCCAGCAAAAAACCCGCTATGTCTGACGGCCCGTGACGGCAGATAAGTTGTATGTCTCTGGTTTTGATTTCTATATTGCCGAATTTCGCCTGATCGAGAAACTCTTTAATGTACTCAATCTCGGCAAAGGCCAGTGGTCCCGGCGCACGCGGTTTTACCGGCTCGATTGGCCCCAATCTGTCAGCAATCGCATCAAGTGGCATTTGAAACCACGGATTATCCTGCAACAGCCCCCAACAGACAAAACAAAGCCGTCCCCCGGGCTTCAGCACCTTGCGCATATGTGCAAACGACTGAGCGGTGTCAGCAAAGAACATGACGCCAAAACGGGAAATTATCAGATCCGCATCTTCCATGGGCACTGTGGCTGAGCCTGCATCTCCTTCGAAAAATCCAATCGTTTCCGCACTGACCGGGGCCTTGGCAGCCGCCATTAACGCCGCCGAGATATCAACCCCCAAAACCCTGCCGTCTGCACCCACTTTAGTGGCCAGAATGCGCGTTGTGGTTCCGGCACCACAGCCAACATCGAGTATCTTTTCGCCCGGCTTTATTTCCGCATACTCAAACAGCGCCTCCGTCAAGGGCACAAACATGCCATCCAGCGTCGCCTGATTGTTAACCCATCTGTCCCCAACTGGTGAGTTCCAGTACTGCCGTTGCTGCTCGGCCACTTTTTGTGTGTCATCTGTCATCGATTTACCAACTCCTTAGAGTGCTTCATGTTTTGATTGAATCAAAATTGCACTCTAACTCTTTGTTTAAGCGTGTCATTTATCCGATAACCGGTACCCACTT
>CAZJUF010000047.1:0-12431 GCA_964549055.1 uncultured Hyphomicrobiales bacterium
GGTTTTCCTCAACACTCAAACCACCAATGATACAGCGATCTTCCTGCACCAGAGCGACACCCAGCCGGGCGGCTTTAAACGAGGGCATGTCATGCAAGGCGTGGCCATCCATCCAGATTTCGCCACGGTGCAGAGAGGGATCGGCCATGCGCGCAATCGTGCGCAAGGTTGAGGTTTTGCCCGCTCCATTGCGACCCAACAAGGCGAGAATCTCGCCTTCCTCCAAATCAAAGCTCACCCCTTGCACAATATAGCTTTCGCCATAGTACGCATGGATATCCTGCACGGAAAAAAATGGTTTTTTACTCATATTTCAGTACTGCCCAGATAAGCTTCCTTGACCCTGGAATCGTTTTTGATGTCAGCAGGATTACCGCTGGCAATAATTGTACCACGCGCTAAAACAGAAATTGTGGTGGCCAGCGAAAACACCACATTCATATCATGTTCAATAATTATCTTGGTAATACCGCGTTCGCCGATTTTCTTGAGTAAATCAATGGTGTTGTTGGTATCGTACCGTGACATGCCAGCGGTTGGCTCATCAAGCAGTAGCAATTTGGGATGCTGAATAAGGCACATTGCCATTTCCAGTCGACGCTTGTCGCCACGTGACAGGCTTGAACAGATTGTGCTTTTTTGTTCCGCCAGACCAACATCTTCAAGTATGCTTTCTGCTTCATCGCGCACTTCAGACCGGTTTCTGACCGCCTGCCACAAGTTGAGCTTGAAGGCACCATCCGCTTTGGCCAGTGCCGGGATCACAACGTTGTCAAGCAAACTCAGATCATCAAAAATTTCCGGGGTCTGAAACACGCGTGCCACCCCGGCCTGATTGATTTCATGGGGTTTAAGTCCCAACAAAGATTTACCGTTGAACATGACTGTGCCGGAATCCGGTGTCAGGCGCCCGACAAAACAGTTGAGCAAGGTGGATTTACCCGCACCATTTGGTCCGATGATGGCGTGCACCGAGCCTTCCTCAACATCCAGATTGAGTGAATGCAAAGCGCGCAGGCCACCGAAGTTTTTATTGACGTCTTTAACTTCCAGAATAGCCATTGCTTATGGGTCCCCATCTTGGGTCTGGGATTTTTCCGATTGGGACTGCGGCGCTTTTTTCCGCCTGAAAAGGCCACCAATCTTTGAAAATCCCTGCATCAGACCGCCGGGCAGGAAGATAACGATAAACATAAACAAAAGGCCCATGGTCAAGGGCCAGCCGGGGCCAACAAACAGGCTGGTTATGGTGACAAACAGGTTTTGAAGGGTTTCAGGCAAAAACGAAAACGTTGCCTGCAATATATTTTCGTTGATGGCAGAAAAAATATTCTCGAAATATTTGATCAGTGCGGCACCAAGGAAGGGGCCCAGCATCGTTCCAGCGCCACCGAGAATAGTCATCAACACGATTTCTCCCGACGCTGTCCACTGCATGCGTTCAGCACCGGCAAGCGGATCGGTGACGGCCATGAGAGAGCCTGCCAGTCCCGCATACATGCCGGAAATTACAAAAGCTGCCAGAAGATAGGGCCGGGTGTTGATACCGGTATAGTTCAAGCGGTTCTGATTGGATTTAATCGCCCGCAACATCATGCCGAAATTCGATCTTGAAATTCGCAAAGCGACGAAAAAGGCGATTATCAGCAACACAGCACTGAAATAAAAACCCGGATACCCGCTCATTTTCATACCGAACAGATTGGTAATCGGTATGCCCTCTTCGACAATGCCCAAGGCCTGATCAACCCAGCGCAAATCTTCATCCACCAGTTTGAGAACATAATCGGGTCCGCGATCAAGCGGGGCAAGATGGCGCACCTGCAGGCCGGTTTCACCATTGGTGAGCGGGGTTAAAACAGAATAGGCCAGATTGTATGACATCTGGGCAAACGCCAGCGTGATGATGGAAAAATATATCCCAGAGCGGCGTAAGGAAACATATCCGATCACAAGTGCGAATATTCCCGCAACGACAAGTGAGAACAAAACAGCGGGTATTACGTTCATTGTAAACAGCTTGAACACCCAGACTGATGCGTAAGAGCCAACACCGAGAAAGGCTGCGTGGCCGAAGGACAAATATCCGGTGAGGCCAAACAGAATATTAAACCCGATGGCGAAAATTCCAAAGATAGCGAATTTCTGCAACAAATCGGGATAGCCGGCACCAATGGGCGCCAGGGTGATTGGAGCGGTAAGAACGACAATTGAAAATATGATCAGCAGCAACCAGTCACTGCGGGCGGATTTACCTAACATCGCATCAATCCTCCATCACGCCTTTGCGGCCCAGCAAACCACGGGGCAACGTCAACAGAATAATGACAGCGACAAGATAAATGATAATCTGGTCAATGCCGGGGAAGATGCTCTTGATTTCATTCATTGAGGCAAACGATTGCAAAATGCCAAGAAGAAACCCGGCTGTCACCGCACCGCCAAGTGAACCCATTCCACCGACAACGACGACGACGAAAGAAAGTACCAGAAACTGCATGCCAATGGCATAATCCGGTGGATAGATGGGCGTATACATGGCACCAGCCACACCGGCGACCACGGCTGCCAGGCCGAAAATTACTGTGAAGCGTTTTTGAATATCGATGCCCAACAAGCCAACTGTATGGCGATCAAACATGCCGGCACGCACGACCATGCCATAGGTTGTAAATTGCAAAAAAGCAAAAACTGCAAAAATGACAACGGCGGAAAACGCAAAATATACCAATCGCCACCAGGGATATACGATGGCCTCACCCATGCCGAGCCAAAGGCCTATATTGGCACTGCCCGAAACAATGCCTGGTGCTGACTGCGGGATCGGGTTGGCACCAAAAAAATGTTTGATGATCTCTTCGAGCACGATGGCCAGCCCGAAGGTAACCAGAATCTGATCCGCATGGGGCCGGTTGTAGAAGTGCCTGATCAGGCCACGTTCCATGATAATGCCGACCAGCAGCATTATCGGGATAGTCACAAGTATGGAAAGGGGTACGGAATAATCGATAAGAAACAGGCCAAAATCCCCGAACCATGATTCGACATAAGGCGTTCTTATTTCTATCGGCGTGCCCCAGGCGGTTTTCTTTATCGGGTCAAGTACGATCTGTTGCAGTGAAACCAGCCGGTTGAAAGCAACCGCGCAAAACGCACCCAGCATAAACAAGGCACCATGGGCGAAATTGACCACGCCCAGAGTACCAAATGCCAACGTCAGCCCCAGAGCGATAAGCGCGTAAGCTCCGCCCTTATCAAGGCCATTTAAAACTTGTAGAAATATCGCATCCATTACCCGTGCCACCCCGGCCAAACATATCTTGTTTGTTAGCAGAAAACAGGCCGTTCCGGACAAAAAGTCAAGAACGGCCTGTTCATTTTATGGTGATAACTTTAGCAAGGCTTGGCGTTAACCGGACCTAAGTTGCCGCCCATGATTGAAGCATCGTACTCAACTTGAGCACGTGGTGTGACTTCAACAATTTCCAGGAGGTCAAACTGAGAGGTCGGGTTTTGGTTGCCGCGCACCACCAGAACATCTTTAAAGCACTGGTGATCTTCAGCGCGATATTCTGTGGCACCATTGCCAAGACCATCAAACTTGAAGCCTTCAAGCGACTTGACAACACCGGCCGGTGAAAACGTACCGGCAAGTTCGCAAGCGTTGGCATAGAGCAGCGTTTGCACATAGCAGGTGTGAGCAGCCATTGACGGTGGCGCACCATATTCAGCACCAAAACTCTTGACAAAAGCAGCTGAGCCATCGTCCTTCAATGACCAGTTCCAGTTGGTTGATCCCAAAATACCCTTGATGGCATCACCAGCACCCTGGGCCATCAGACGCGAGAACAATGGCACAACGATTTCGAAGTTCTTGCCGTTGACCTGTTTGTCACGAAGACCAAACTGAACTGCCTGGGTCAGGGAATTGACCATGTCTTTGCCGTAATGGTTGAGGATCAACACATCGGCACCGGAGTTCAGAACTGGTGTGATATATTGAGAAAAATCACCTGCGCCAACCGGCGTTTTAACGGTTTTGCTGGTTTTCCAGCCAAGGGCTTCAGTGAAGTCCTTCATGGATTTTTCCTGAGACCAGCCCCAAGTGTAATCAGCTGTCAAATGGTAAGCAACACGCTCTTTGCCGTATTCTTTTTCCAACACAGGCCCAAGGGCTGCACCGGACATATAGGTGTTGAAGAAATGGCGGAAGCCGTTGGCGCGCTTGTCTTTGCCGGTGGTGTCATTTGAATGGGTGAGACCAGCCATGAAGATGATGCCAGCTTCCTGACACAAACCCTGCACAGCAATCGCCACACCGGAGGATGAACCGCCGGTAATCATCACAGCACCATCTTTTTCGATCATGCGTTTAGCGGACGCACGTGCGGCATCTGATTTGGTTTGTGTGTCACCCGTAACGAAGGCAACTTTTTTACCTAAAATACCGTTACCCTTCAGGACTGAAGGCTTAAAGGTATTCATCATACCGCCATCACCTTCACCGTTAAGATGCTTTACAGCCAGTTTATAGGCCCGAAGCTCATCGGCACCCTCATCGGCATAAGCACCGGTCTGCGGCACATTGAAACCTAATGTGACAGTGGAACCGGTTGGTGTGTTGCAATATTCGGCGGCATTGGCACCGGATATAAAAAACATTGGTGTTGAAGCAACAAACGCTGATGCAGCGCCCGCTTTCAAGATGCTCCGGCGTGAAAAATCATTAAATTTATCAGACATATTCTTTTATTTCCTCCCGTCTCCCAACCCTGCTAACAAAAAGGATTGTGAGTACAAATCATAATCCATGTCTGGAACGTATAAACCGCACCAGACAACAATCAGCCTGTATCCGCCAGGCTCAGTACTGAGCGCACCTGACCCACACGGATATCCAGGAGGACTTTAATATCGGAAGGGATTTCTGACCATTGGACAATGGGTGATTAGACTAAAGTATATGTCAGCAGGTCCCGGCTCAAGGCCGGGACGGTGTGGGAAATTAGGGCTGACCCGATCAATTTCAACTAATCTTAATCTCGTATCAGGCAACGCGAGCCTGTTTTTTGCGCTCGTGTTCTTTAAGGAACCTCTTGCGTATCCTGATTGTTTTAGGCGTGACTTCCACCAGTTCATCATCGTTGATGAACTCCAGGGCATATTCCAGTGTCAGCGGAATAGGCGTTACCAGAACCACGGCTTCATCGGTGCCGGCAGCGCGAATATTGGTCAGTTGCTTGCCTTTGAGGGGATTTACCATCAGGTCATTGTTGCGGGCATTGATACCGATTACCATGCCTTCATAGACGGCGGCATTATGACCGATGAACATGCGGCCGCGCTCCTGCAAATTGAACAGGGCAAAGGCTACAGCTTTGCCAGTGGCCATGGAGACCAGTGTGCCGTTTGCGCGGTTGCCTAACGTTCCGGAAATCTGGTCACCATAGTGATCAAAGGCGTGATACATCAGGCCTGAACCCGAAGTTGCGGTTAAAAATTCGGAGCGAAGACCGATGAGCCCGCGCGTTGGAATAAGATAATCGAGCCGGACACGGCCCTTGCCATCAGACACCATGTCACGCAGATTGCCTTTGCGCGACCCGAGTTTTTCCATAATGGTGCCCTGGTGTTCCTCCTCGACATCGACAGTCAAGGTTTCCCACGGCTCTTTTACCACGCCATCAATCTCCCTGAGAATGACCTGAGGCCGGGAGATTGCCAGCTCAAAGCCTTCGCGGCGCATGGTCTCAATGAGAATGGACAGATGAAGTTCGCCACGTCCCGACACTTTGAATTTATCAGGATGTTCCGCCGGCTCGACTTTAAGGGCAACGTTATGGATCAGTTCCTGGGCAAGGCGATCGCGCAGATTACGGCTGGTGACATACTTGCCTTCCTGGCCGCCCAAAGGACTGTCATTGACCTGAAAGGTCATGGAAATCGTCGGCTCGTCAATGGTCAGCTGTTCGAGCAGCTCCACATGTTCAGGGTGGCAGACGGTTTGTGAAATCTTCAACCCGTCAATGCCGGTGAAACAGACAATATCACCCGCAGACGCCTGTTCGCACTCCACACGATCGAGGCCGTGAAAGCCGAAAATCTGAAGTATTTTGCCGCGTTTATTTTTTACATCATTACCTGCAACAACCACCTGCATGTTGCGTTTTATAACGCCGCGCTTGATACGGCCAATGCCGATAACGCCGGTATAGCTGGAATAATCAAGTGAAGAAATCTGCAATTGCAACGGGCCATCTAGATCAACATCAGGGGCGGGCACATGTTCGACAATGGTTTCAAACAGCGCTTCCATGTTATCCGTTGGCTTTTCCAGATCCTTTGTTGCCCAGCCCTGCAGGGCGGAGGCGTAAAGCACAGGAAAATCCAGTTGTTCTTCGGTTGCACCCAAGCGGTCGAACAGATCAAATGTCTGGTCTACAGCCCAGTCAGGCCGGGCGGCAGGACGGTCAACCTTGTTGACCACAACGATGAGCTTAAGACCCTGGGCAAGCGCTTTTTTGGTAACAAACGTGGTCTGGGGCATCGGACCTTCAACCGCGTCAACCAGCAAAAACACTGCATCCACCATGGACAGGACGCGCTCAACCTCACCACCAAAATCCGCATGGCCCGGGGTATCAACAATATTGATATTCCAGTCTTTCCATTTAACCGCGGTGTTTTTGGACAGGATGGTGATGCCACGCTCTTTTTCCAGATCATTGCTGTCCATCACGCGCTCAACTGTCTGGCCTCTGGTTGCAATCGTGCCTGATTGCTTGAGCAATTCATCCACCAGGGTGGTCTTGCCGTGATCCACATGGGCAACAATGGCAACGTTTCTCAGCATTTTAGTCGTATCGGTCATCAATAATCCTCAAGCGTTCCTGACCCTTCCATATGAAACGTCAGGCGCTAATATCTCTTAAACAAATCTGGGTTGCGGTTGCGGATTGGCCAAATTGGCAATTTCTCCGCTTATATCCAGTGACATATCACAAAAATATAACGCTGCTTATCCTGAATTACTCATATAGTGAAGAAGAAAATTGAAACAAGCGTTTTAAATCAGGGTTTGAGTATGCTGCGTGTTGTCTGGATAGCTTTGTCTTTTTGCCTTATGCAAGTGGTGAACGCCGAGGCCAAAAGCCCGCTGATAGCCGCGGCCTCCAGTTTGCGCTTTGTCATGCCCGAGCTGGAACAGGCGTTTATTGACGGTGGCGGTACAAAATTGAGGGTTAGTTTTGGCTCATCCGGCAATCACAGCCGTCAGATAATGCAGGGTGCGCCTCATGAACTGTTCCTGTCGGCAGATACATCTTATGTATCAGCCTTGATAGATAAAGGCCTGACAAAGGATAAGGGTGTCCTATACGCCTATGGCCGCCTTGCGCTGATCTCGGCCAAAAACTCCGGAATTGAAGTCAAACCCGATTTCACAGGCATCCGGGCAGCGCTCGCTTCAGGTCGCCTCAAACGTTTTGCCATCGCCAATCCTGAACACGCCCCTTACGGTCGTGCTGCCAAAGAGGTTTTGGAAAAAGCTGGCTTGTGGGAAAAAATCCGGCCGTTTTTGGTTTTTGGCGAGAATGTCTCGCAAACGGCCCAGTTTGCCATTTCATCGGCAGCCCAGGGCGGGCTGGTATCCTACTCGCTAGCTCTGGCACCGGTTGTTGCCGCAAAGACAAATCAGGTTGTGATACCCTCGTCCTGGCATCAACCGTTAAAACACCACATGGTTCTGCTCAAGGGAGCGGCCAATGAAACCGCAGATTTTTATCAGTTTATGCGCTCTCCTCAGGCTCAGAAAATTCTGGCCCGCAACGGGTTTTCTCCCGTCAGTTGACGTCTTTTGCCGTCATGATGTGAATATCCTGAGCCAGCAAAGAAACGGTGATGACCTCACCGACTTGTATGTCATTGCGCCGCGCTGCGTGTGTATCGAGTGAAATTACCAGCGGGCAATCATCCATGTCTTCTATCAGCATGGTAATGCGGCTGATTTCATTGAAGGTGAGAATTTCCGACACCCGGCCGGTTACCGGGTTTTCGCGCTCACCCTTTGATGGCTTTCTGCGCCGGTGCAGAACAACAAAGGAGGGCGGGATTATCCAGGAGACAGTGTCGCCGATTTTTGCGGTGGTGTTATCCGCTATTTCAAGGGTGAGGTTATTCCACCGCATACGTGCCGGCCCGGCCCCGCTGCCGAGGCACTCGATCACTCCTTCAAAAATATTGGGAAGATCAATCAGACGAGCAACAAGGGGGGAGACCGGCTGGGTCATAATTCTGTCAGGCAGACCAAAATCCAGCGTCTCACCGCGATGCAACACGCAAATCCTGTCGGCCAGCAGCGTTGCTTCTTCGAGGTCATGCGTCACCAGGACAACCGGGATATCGATGTGCTGGCGCAAAGCTGCAAGCTCGCTTTGAAGTTTGCGTCGCGTCACTCTGTCAACGGCAGAAAAAGGTTCGTCCAGAAGCAGAACTTCCGGCTCGCGCGCCAGTGCGCGGGCCAGAGCAACACGCTGCTGCTGCCCGCCTGACAGGGTTGCAGGCCTGCGGGTTTCAAGCCCGCCGAGATTAACACGTTCAAGCCAGTCAAGGGCGCGAGCGCGGGCGCGCTTTTGTGGCACATGATCCAGAGCAATGGTTACATTGTCGAGGACACTCATATGAGGGAACAAGGCAGGTTCCTGAAACACCATGCCGATGCGCCGCTGCTGGGGTGAGCGGCACAGGTTTGAGCTGGTATCAAGCCAGACCTCACCGGCACAGGCAATCTGACCGGAGTGCGGTGAATGAAGCCCGGCAACGGCTCTGAGGATCGTTGTCTTGCCGCTGCCTGAAGGCCCCACCAGGGCTACCAGTTCACCACGCTGGCAGGAAAATTCAGCTTGCAGGGGAATGGGGGTTTGCTGGCGCAGATGCAAAGACAGGCCGGATTTATTATCTTGTTGACCTGATGTCATGAACGCCCGCTCCACCTTGGCATTGCCATATAGACGATGCCTAAGGTCAGAAACGAAATACTCAGTAAAATGAGAGACATGACACCAGCTGCCACATTGTCGAAGGCCTGAACACGATCATATATGGCAATGGCGATGGTGCGGGTTTCATCGGGAATATTACCGCCGACCATCAGCACCACGCCAAATTCTCCCATAGTGTGCGCAAAGGTTAATGTGAGAGCCGAGATAACACCGGGCAGAGCCAGTGGCAGCTCAATGCGGTAAAAGGTTTTAAAGTTGGACATGCCGCTGCACCAGGCGGCTTCGCGCAGGTTTACCGGGATAGCTTCAAAGGCGCGCTGGATCGGCTGGACGGCAAACGGCAGGTTGAAAATGAGCGAGGCGAACAACAGGCCTTCAAAGGTAAAAACCAGGCCACGGCCAAACACCGCCTGAAACATCTGTCCAAGATAGGTATCATCACCGAGAACGACCAGGAGGTAAAAGCCCAAAACCGTTGGTGGCAGCACAAGCGGCAGGGCAATCAGCGCCTCAATCAGGCCTTTGTATCGCAGTCTGGTCCAGGCCAGCGGGCGGGCAATCAAAAGGCTGAGTGGAATCAATATTACACAGGTCCACAAAGCCAGTTTCAATGACAGCATCAGCGCAGAAAAATCCATGGGTTCAATCTAGAGTATTTTTCGACACCGAGCCAGAGCCCTTGGACTTTCAGATAAGCTTTAAGCGGTCAAAGGTACAATCTTGATTTCCACGCGCCGGTTTTGCGCCTTGCCTCTTGCGGTCCGGTTGGTGGCGATTGGTTCACGTTCACCAATTCCATACACCTTGAGACGGCGGCGATCGACCTGCTGAGAAGTGAGGTAATCGGCAACGGAACTTGCGCGTCTGGTCGATAAATCAATGTTGGACTGGTCTGATCCATCACTGTCTGTGTGACCTTCAATATCAATGAGGGATCGATTGTATTCATTGAGCACGATAGAAACAGAATTGAGCACTTCATAAAATTCCGGCTTTAAATCTGTGCTGTTTGAGCTGAACGTCACGTTTCCTGGCATGTTGAGAATAATATCATCGCCGACACGGGTGACACTGACACCGCTATCGCGCAATCTTTCCCTCAGATCAGCTTCCTGCTTGTCCATGTATGAGCCTATGCCGCCACCGACAAGGGCACCCACACCAGCACCAATCAAGACGGCGTTGCGGCCACCAACAATGGCACCGCCAATGCCGCCGACCAGAGCGCCAAGGCCCGCACCAATTCCTGTTTTGCTGGCTTGTGTCTCACCGGTGTAGGGGTTGGTTGAACAGGCAGCTACAAAGAAAGCTCCTGCGACCACTATGGCGACCTGCTTTTTCATGATCATCTCCAATAAAATTTTGAATGGGTACTATAAGACACAAATGTTGTGATCGGTAGTTTCATTTGGCCAGACCACAGTAAATCCATTTACGGGCAGGAGGAATAATAAGGCATTGTGGTCAGATTTAGACCTTCAAAGTTTTAAAGGTCATAAAACCGGGAAAATCCGCTGACAGGTTCGCGCTCGGTTTCAAGCTTGTTTTCAACCGCTGTGTCATCGATCACCCCCAGTGACATGCCGCAAACCACAATATGGTCATCTGAAACCTTCAAATGATTTCGAAAAATCTTGTGATATTTGGCAAAGGCTGCCTGGGGACAGGTATCAAGGTTGCGGGCTCGCGCAGCAATCATGATGTTTTGCAAAAACATGCCATAATCAAGCCAGCTGCCGATTTTCAAAGTGCGATCAATGGTAAAAATCAGGCCGACGGGGGCATCAAAGAAGACGTAGTTGCGACCAAGCTGAGCCTGCATTTTGTCCACTGCACCTTTTTCGATGTCGAGCAGGCCATAGAGATCGAGCCCGACTTTTTTGCGCCGGGATTTAAAAGGCTCGACAAAAATATCGGGGTAATACTCATATTCGCTGGCGTGATCGTCCTGGTGATTATAGTGAGCATCCAGAATGTCGCAGCTGAGATTTTTCATGGTCTCGCCAGCAACCACATGCACCTGCCAGGGCTGCATATTTGTGCCGCTTGGCGCGCGTGCCGAGACTTCGAGTATTTGTTCAATGACCTCACGCTCGACAGGCTGGTCGAGGAATTTGCGTATCGAACGACGACCAACTATCGCCGCATCAACAATGCTCGCATCTTTCGACATAAACCAGAGCCTGCCTTGCTTATTGCGAGCGCAATCGCGGATCGAGCATGTCACGGATAGCATCACCAAACAGATTAAATCCGAACACGGCCAGAGAAATCGCAATACCGGGCCAGATGGCCACCCATGGCGCACTTTCAACGTATTCTTCAGCACCACCCTGCAACATCAAGCCCCAGGCCGGTGTTGGTTCCTGCACGCCCAGCCCAAGATATGACAGGGAAGCTTCAAGCAGGATTGCCTGACCGACAAAGGCTGTCAGCATGATCAAAAACGGTGCCATGACGTTGGGTGCCATGTGGCGCAAGATGATGCGAATGTGACTGTAACCAAGGGCGCGCGCGGCATCAATATAGGGAATTTCGCGGATGGAAAGTGCGGTTGAGCGCACGACACGGGCACATTGGGGGATAAACGGAATGGTAATGGCGATGATAACATTTTCAATACCAGGGCCAAGCACAGCGACGACAGCCAAAGCCATAATGATCAGCGGAAAAGCCATAAACACATCCATGACGCGCTGGAAAATTATATCAATTTTACCGCCAAAATAAGCACTGCCAACACCTAACACCAGCCCGGTGAAAGCACCGATAAAGGCGGCCGTAAAGCCAACAAACAAAGCGGTCCTCGCGCCATAAATCAGTCGCGACAACATATCGCGGCCAAATTGATCTGTTCCCAGCAAAAACTGCCAGTCCGGGGGCACGAGCATGAATTCAAAGGCGTTTAACTCAGGATCATAAGGCGCCAGAAAAGGGGCGAAAATAGCCATGGCGATCATCAATATAACGATGACACCACCGATGGCACCAAGGGGTTGTTGACGCCAGAATGTTTTCAAGTGAGAAAATAAGGATTTCTTATCAAGAAGTTCTTCTATCTCAGCTTCAACCTGCATTTCAGATGTGGTGACCATTTGGCTATCCTTCAGGCGTAACGTATGCGTGGATCAAGCCAGGCATAGCAAATATCGATAAGAAAATTGGTGAAAATAAATATCGTCACCACCACCATAACCAGCGCCTGGGTCAAGGTGAAATCCTGGTTGAGGACAGATTCGACAAACAATTTACCCAACCCGTTAAGATTGAACACCTGCTCGGTCACCACCAGCCCGCCCATGAGAAAAGCAAACTCGATGCCGACAACCGTAATCACCGGCAGCATCGAGTTTTTCAGCGCATGACGATTGATAATAATTTTTTCAATCAACCCCTTGGCCCGCGCCGTGCGGATATAATCCTCGCGCAGAA
>CAZJUF010000048.1:0-12162 GCA_964549055.1 uncultured Hyphomicrobiales bacterium
ATGTCCGCCTATTTTATCGGTCTTCTTTTTGGTGCGGCCATCACGCCCAAGCTGGTCCTGCGGGTTGGTCACATCAGGGTTTTTGCAGCCCTTGCCTCACTGGCTTCCGCCTTTGTGCTCTTGCATGCGGTGTTTTTAACCGCCCCGGTCTGGTTTATCATCAGGCTGGTAACAGGCTTTTGCTTTTCCGGGCTTTATGTTGTCGCCGAAAGTTGGCTCAATCAGGCTTCAACCAATGAGACCCGCGGTAAACTGCTGTCGATTTATATGGTCATCAGCTATGCCAGCATGGGTTTTGGCCAACTGCTGCTCAATGTGGCAGACCCGGCTGGCTTTCCCCTGTTTATCCTGATTTCCGTGCTGGTCTCTTTTGCTCTGGTGCCCATATCCTTGACCCGCACTTTCGCCCCGCAAATTGAAACGCCCCAGGCAATTTCTCTCAAACAGCTCTACGATTTGTCGCCCATGGGCTTTATCGGGTGTTTGTTTTCAGGCTTTGCCTTAGGTGCATTTTTTGGCATGGGAGCGGTTTATGGCAAACTCAGCGGCTTTTCAATCGGGCAGCTTTCCGTGCTCTTGAGTTTGCCGTTGCTGGGACTGGTGTTATTCCAGTTTCCCATCGGCGCTTTATCGGACAGATTTGACCGCCGTATCATTTTGAGTATCGCTGCATTTATCAGCACTGTGCTGGCACTTGTCTGTATTGTCGCCTTTGATTATTCATTTTTTGCCATTGGCTTCAGTTTTACGGTTTTTGGCGGTGTTTCCATTCCGATTTATTCACTGTCCATAGCGCACACAAATGACAATCTGAATTTGGACCAAATGCTCGAAGCGAGCAGCAAACTGGTTTTTGTGTTCGGCTTAGGCTCGGTTTTCGGCCCGCTGACAGCCGGGCTGGCCATGGATTTGTTCGGCCCTCAGGCCTTTTTCGTCTATCTTGCTATCGTCTATGCCTTCATCGGCTGCTTTGGTCTTTACCGCATGACCCAGCGTCAGGCCGTGCCGATTGAGGATCGCGGAGATTTTGTCCTGGTGGCACCGCGTGCGTCTCATGTGGCTACTTTGGCCGCCGTTGAATACGCTGAAGAAGATACCCACAATAAACCCGATGAAGAAAACGGATAAATCGCCCCTCAAATTTATGGTAAACGAAACGTTAATCTCTTTGCGGCTAGTCTGGTCGAAACAATAAAACGACTCGCGAAATCGCGTTTAAGGAGACAACATGAGGTTCGGATTACCCTGGTTCAGGCGCAAGCAGAAAAGCAACGATGCCGAATTGAACTATCTGATTAAAGTGGCGTCGTCTCCAGATGTATCCGTCCGCAAAAATCTGGCGCACGAACTGGGATGTTTCGTTGCAGAACAGAATAATGCGCAACCGGAAAAGGAATGTTTAGGCCAGGTTTTCGAACTTCTCACCCGTGATCGCGCACCCGAAGTGCAAGTGGCTTTGGCCAAGGCAATCTGCCAGAGCAAATATGTTTTACCGCGCGGTATTATATTCAGGATGGCGGCTGAAGGCTGTCAGGAAGCAGCGGGTATCCTGCTCAGACAATCGCCGCTGATCAGCGCCAAGCTGATGAAATACCTCGCCCAGAAAAATGACCAGTTTCGCCATAAATGTATTGTTGGCAGGGCGGGGCTGACGGCCGGTTTAACGCTGGCGTTAATTAAGCAGTGTGATGAAGAAGTGCTGGTGCATCTCTTGCACAATGTTTCAGCTCATATCGACGAAGTCGGCTATCAACACTTGTTAAAGAGATTTTCCGATAGTGCGGTAATTTGCGAACTTATTGGAGAACGGCCAAAACTACCCGCCGTCGTATCCGAAATGCTGGTGGCTCTGGCCACAAACCGCATGCGTGATGCAGCGATTGACCGTGGCTGGATGGAAAAAACCGTTGCTGAACAGATGGCGCTGGATCTGCGGGAAAAATTCACACTTGAAATTGCCGAAAAACATGATGCTGAAGAAGGAACAAGACTGGTTCAGGCCCTGCATCATTCTAAACGTTTAACCTCCTCACTGATCGTGCGTGCGGCATGTGGCAACAATATGCGCTTTGTTGAAGATGCTATGTCCAAAGCCGCCAATCTTCCCATCGACCGGGTGATGGAGCTGCTGTATTCGGGGCCAATGGGAATTGGGGCCATTGCCATGCGCGCTGATTTTGACGAGGCGGCAACGGTAATCCTGACCCTTGCCTTTGAAGTGCATAAAGAATTGCAACGTTCTGCCGAGGATCGTGGAAGCGACTGGTTTTCCAGGAGATTGATTGAAAAAGTGCTCATTCAAAGCACGGAACTTAATGCAGCTGAGCAAAAGGAATTACTCAATTTGATCGAGCGCTTTTGTGAAGGCGACAACAAAACCCTGGCCAAAGAAGTTATCGAAGCTCTGGATAAAGCAGCTTAGCGTATCGCCGGTAAGTGGATACAGGTTACCTTTCCGGGCATTGGCCGCCAACGCTTCTCGTGCTGCAGTAACTACGATTTTGTGGACGGTACAAATACCGAGCGTGCATTTGATCCGTGAACACAAAGAGGTAAACCGGTGTCATTCACAAAAACAAATCTGAGTGGAAAAGTGTGTATGGTGACGGGTGCCACCAGCGGGATTGGCAAAGTCTGTGCGCTGAAACTTGCGGGCTTTGGAGCAGAACTGTTCTTGATTTGTCGTGACCGCACTAAAGGTGAGCGCACAAAAGCTGAAATTCTGGCCACCACAGGTAATGAAAAAATTTCGATACTGGTCGGCAACCTTTCTTCATTAACTGAGGTACAAAACGTATCGCAGGAATTCCTCGAACAAAGCAAACCGCTGCACCTTTTATTGAACAACGCCGGAGTGTTCAATATGAAGCGGATCGTCACCGTTGATGGCTACGAAGAGATGATCGCGGTCAATCATCTTGCCCATTTCTATTTGACGGCTTTGCTCCTCGATCGGATCAAGGCGAGTTCGCCTGCGCGCATAGTAAATGTTTCTTCGGGGGCCCATAAGATGATTAAGGGTATGAATTTCGATGATCTGGGTTTCGAACAAGGCTATTCCGGTATGAAGGTTTACGCACATTCCAAGCTGGCCAACATGCTTTTCAATCACGAACTGGCGAAGAGGTTGGAGGGTAGTGGTGTAACGGCCAATGCAGTCCATCCTGGCGAGATCGCGACAAACCTTGGAGCACAAAACGGCGCGTTTGGAAAACTGGTTCATGCACTGATGAAGATATTTCTTCAGGCGCCAGAAAAAGGTGCGAGAACCTCGATGTATGCTTGTGTTTCGCCCGAACTTGAAGGTGTGACCGGTGGGTACTTCGCCAATTGTGAGAAGAAAGATCCCAAGCCTTGGGCTAATGACGCGACGGCTGCACAGCGATTGTGGGAAATTAGTGAACAATTGACAGATATCGGTACCCGACACGCTTAAACCAAGACGTGCGTATCGCCGGTAAGTGGATACCGCTTAAGTGCCTGTGGACTGAACCGGGTTTCCCCTTGCTACGATGACAATTGCTCGCGTTTTTTATCTTCGCGGTTGGCGAACTCAATCACCACATCGTACAGTTTGTTACTGACGGCAACGCTTTGGGCGTGGTCCCTGGTTTTTATCTTCATCTTCATCATATTGCGCACAGCGTCCACATGGTGATCGATGATTTCGAGGGGAATACGGTCAGGCTCGAGAGCAGATTCGAAAAGTTTGCATAATGTTGAACACACCGAGGTAATCAGCGGATAGCCGTAAGTCTCACCTTGACCTTTTAAATCGTGTGCCGCGCGATGCAACTCTTTCCTCGTCTCCTCATACAGACCCTTGCTTCGCACCACTTCACGGGCGTTTGTCAACGCGTCCACTTCTTCTTTGAGCCAACCATCAAAAGCTACCGATAATTGTTCGAGCGCCCGTTCAGCCCGTTCGATCGGTGCCGTATCAACTGGCCCGCTGCCGGTAATCTTGACTTTATCTCTGAGGGATCCCGGAGCGATAACTAATTCTTCGGTAGTGTCTTTGCGCTTGTTTCTAGACATTTTACATCACTCGATTTCAACTAAAAAGAGTACTTTAAAATATAAACGTTTCTCAATGCTAAACATACTAGCCAAAAAACATTTATAAATACTCATGCAAATTGTCGAATTGTGCCCATGCCATTCATTTCTAGTGTGAAACCCTCACTGGAAGCGGTCTTTACATCGCTCTTGGGAGCAAAAAATCAATAGCGAAACTGTTCACGCAAGACGCGTTCTTCGAGACTGTGACCTTTATCAAACAACATGTTGATGGACACCGAGCGCTTTTCTTTAACTTCCACATCAATCACATGGCGAATTTCACTGTTGTGGGCAGCCGCTGCACTTACTGGCCGTTTTTCAGGTTCAAGCACTTCAATTCTAATGACAGCTTCGCTGGGTAAAATAGCCCCGCGCCAGCCCCGCGGCCGAAACGCGCTAATCGGTGTCAAAGCCAGAAGGCGCGAGCTGATAGGCAGTATCGGACCTTGCGCCGAGAGATTATAAGCCGTACTGCCAGCCGGTGTTGCCACGATAATACCATCACAAATCAACTCCTCCAGTCGCACATGACCATCAACCGAAATCCTCAGTTTGGCGGCCTGAAAAGTTTGCCGCAAAAACGATACTTCATTAATGGCAATGGATTGATAGGTTTTGCCTTTATGATCGATGGCTGTCATATCCAAAGGATGAATTTGGGCCATTTCGGCCTGGCACAGCCGCTCAATCAAATCCTCTTCCTTGAACTCATTCATCAAAAACCCAACAGAACCCCGGTTGAGACCATAGATGGGCGTGTCGATGTCCATGTATTTTTCCAACGTATTCAACATGAACCCATCACCGCCCAAAGTCACAATGACATCGGCCTCGGCCACCGGGTAATTGCCGTACACATGCGCCAGCCGTTTTTTGGCGGAAGTTGCCCGGTCGGTTCCATTGGCAATAAAGGCGATTTTCTCGTACGACATTCAAGCAGGCTCCGTTATATTGACTTGCACTATACCGCCTTTTGACCAGAATGCGACAATCGGTAATTGGTATTAAGTGAAATGAGGATTTGAAGCACATGACAAGCGCACAATTTCTTTTAGCCATTGATCAGGGTACAACCAGCACCCGGGCCATGGTATTTGACAATACCGGGCGCATTGTCGCCACCAGCAGCGAGGCGTTGCAGCAACATTTTCCTCAACCCGGCTGGGTTGAACATGATGCCGCTGAAATCTGGGCAAGCGTGGTCTCTGTGTGCCGCCAGGCCATAAAAACCGCTGGTGGTGTGGAAAATATCGCCGCCATCGGCATTACCAATCAGCGCGAGACCACGGTCGTCTGGGACAAAAAAACCGGCGCACCCCTGCATCGGGCGATTGTCTGGCAGGACCGGCGCACGGCTGAGTTTTGTCAGCAGTTGCGCAGCAAAGGGTTAAACGATGTGGTACGCGAAAAAACCGGCCTGGTGCTTGACCCTTATTTTTCCGGCACCAAACTAAAATATATACTGGACAAGGTCGATCCTGATCGCACAGCAGCCAGGGCGGGTGACATCTGCTTTGGCACGATTGACAGCTGGCTGATCTGGAAACTGACCGGCGGCAGCGTTCACGCCACTGATGCCACCAACGCCGCACGCACCATGCTGTATGACATCGGGCGCGGCCAGTGGGATGATGACCTGTTGCAGGCAATGGATGTGCCACGCGAGGTACTGCCGCAAGTCAAGCCCAGCTGTGCCGATTTCGGCACCACCGAAAGCCAGCTGTTTGGCAAATCTTTGCCGATTTCAGGAGTGGCCGGTGACCAGCAGGCGGCCTCCATCGGTCAGGCCTGTTTTAAGCCTGGCATGATTAAATCAACTTATGGAACCGGCTGTTTTGTTCTCGCCAATACAGGATCGGACAAAACCCTGTCGGCTAACAAGTTGCTGACCACGGTGGCTTATCAATTGGGAGATCAAACCACCTATGCCCTTGAGGGCAGCATATTTATGGCCGGTGCCACCATGCAGTGGCTGCGTGATCAAATGGGAATGTTTGACGATGCAGCTGAAACCGCTGAAATGGCAAAGGCAGCCGATCCAGATTCAGGCGTTTACCTTGTCCCCGCCTTTACCGGGCTGGGGGCACCTTATTGGGATGCGCATGCACGCGGTGCCCTGATTGGCCTTACCCGTGGCGCCGGCAAGCCTGAAATAGTCCGCGCCGGCCTTGAAGCCGTTGCTTTTCAGACCCGGGATTTGATGATCGCCATTGGTGCTGATATGGCATTGGCGGATTTGGGAGAACCGGCGCGATTGCGTGTCGACGGCGGTATGGTCGCCAACGACTGGTTTTTGCAGTTTCTGGCCGACATTCTTGATATGCCGGTTGACCGCGCCAGGATTAATGAAACCACGGCATTGGGCGCAGCTTACCTTGCCGGGCTGGAAACCGGAATATATTCCAGCCTGAGCGACATTGAGCAACAATGGCAGGCGGACGCAACTTTCGAACCTCAAATGGCAAACGATGAGCGTAACCAGCGTTATGATGGCTGGCAACAGGCGGTCAAACGGGTTTTGTCACCGCACGAGGCTTGACCGCTGGCTTACTTCCGTCCCAAATATATCGGGCGTTCGGTATAAGACACGAGTTTATCTTTATTGAGCGTATAGGGATCATAGGCCGAAACCATTAAAACCCAGCCGCCTTCTTCAAGATCAAGCGGGTTTGAGCGAAAATCGCCTTTGCCAAACTCGGCCATTTTGAATTCCCGGGTTTTGCCCATTTCCCCGACGCGTGCAAGTCTGCCGGTAACCGTAAGGCGTGACACCGGATCGCCATTCTTGTCGCTAATAAAAAGTCGGGCCTTCTTACTTTTGGCATCGAATTCAATTTTGGCACTGAGGGTGCCGCGAACTGAACCGCTGGATCCGGAAAGCGCACCTTCTTGTGAACGCGAATTCAACCCTTTACGTTTTTTGACAAAAGCTTCAGCGCGATATTTGTCTTTGCTTGAAAAAGCATCAAAAGACATATTGGCGCCGGTTCTGTAAAAAAACACAGCAATAAACGCCGTTGCAAGCACCACCGAGGATAGTGCAATCAGGCCCATCTTGCTCCAGGGTTTTTTTACATTTTCTGCGATAGTTGCCACTGTCTTCCCCCGTTTTGAAATTATCAATATATCGCAACAGCTTAACACCACGTGCCTAAAGGAGTGTTAAGTCGCGCAATTTGATTAAAATTGAACAGACTGGGCAGTGCGGTCCCCGGCTTGATTAAATTTAAACCAAATTGGCGTATGTAGCCAAAGAATACCAATTCCAGCCGGGTATACTTATGGTCGAAATCGTTGCGGATAAATCAGAAAACCTTCAAGGCCGTTCCGTAACAATGCGGTTTTTACAACCAGTATTGCAACGCTTGAAAATGGACGGGGACAGTCTTGACTCCGGTGTTGCTGCCATAAAAGTGCTCCTCATACGTTGCACCGGCGCACTCGCGGCCTATGCCTCACAAGTGATACTGGCCCGTCTGCTGGGGCAAAGTGAGTATGGTATTTTCGCGCTTGTGTGGGTCTGGGTTTTGATGTTGGGGCATTTGTCGCCCTTAGGTGTTACCCAGATCGTCTGTCGTTATGTGCCGCATTATTTTGCCCGCGATCAACACGATTTATTGCGCGGGTTTTTATCCTCAAGCTCGATGCTGGTGTTTGTATTTGCCGCCATCGCTGCAGTTTTAGGCGCCATGGGTCTTTGGTTTGCCAGGCCGTGGCTGGACAATATTTACCTGTTGCCTTTTGTTGTCGCGCTGCTGGTTTTCCCGCTGATAGCCCTTCAGGATTATGTTGAAAATCTTGCCCGCGCCTTTAACTGGCAAATGCTGGCGATTGCACCACCCTATGTTGTGCGCCACGGATTAATCGGTCTGGGCATGATTGGTGTCGCCATAAGCGACCTGCCAGCCACAGCCTGGGTGGCGGTGTGTGTAACCTTTGCTGCCACACTGATAAGTTTGACTGTTCAGGCATTTCTGGTTTCGAGAAAAATCAGAAAACTGGTGCCATCCGGTCCCCGGCAGAAGACCACCTCGACCTGGCTCAAAACCGCCTTGCCGTTTGTGTTTGTCGATGGCGCCGCCATATTGTTTTCCAATGCGGACATACTCATCCTGGCGCTGTTCGTTGATCCTTCGGCGATAGCGATATATTTCGCCGCATCACGCATATTACAACTGGTGGCCTTTGTACCTTATGCAGCAACCGCGGCAACGGCCCAGAGGTTCTCGGCCTTAAATGCCCTCAATGATCAGGCCGGTTTACGCAACCTTGCCCGCAACACCACCAGATTTACATTTATCGTCGCCCTGGCCGCCGCTGGTTTCATATACCTGATTGCGCCTTTTTTGCTGAACCTGTTCGGGCCGGGCTTTGACGAGGCGATGCCGGTTTTGCTGGTATTGATGATTGGATTGATTGTTCAGTCCTTTGCCGGACCGGGTGAAGATTTGCTCACGATGCTCGGCCATGAACGCGTTTGCGCCGTATCATCGGCCTTGTCTCTGGTTTTGAATATTGTTCTCAATTTAATGCTCATCCCGGTTTACGGCGTACTGGGTGCGGCAATCGCCACCGCTGTTTCCATCGGTTTGCGCAGTCTTCTATTGGCCTGGCTGGTGAAGAAGCGATTGAATATGGACATCATTTTCAGTCTTCCCGTTTCCGGGTTTTTGAACAAGCAAGAGCCGGAAGGAGACAGGGATGAATAAACCACTGGAGTACCGGGCACAGGATATATCAGCCTCAGGACAGCAACATGGATTTTCAACTATCTGTCTTGATCGACAGGGGATTTTTGCCCTGGGTGAAGACTGGGAAAAACTGAGCCGCAACGCGGTGGAAGAAAATCCATACTACTCGCCCATATTCATGCGCGCAGCTTTTCAAAACCTCGAAGCCAATAGCGATCTAAAAGCGCTGGCGGTTTACAAAGATGAAACCCTGGTAGGATTTTGCCCCTTTATCATCGATAAATGGCGCTGGCTGGGCGCATGCTCCTTAAACCGGGCGTGGATAAATCCATACTCGACCCTGACCATCCCTCTGGTCGATCGCCGTTATCCGCGCGAAGTCGTGACCGCCTTGCTGAGCGCCATGGCTGAACACGGTGCGTATAGAAGTTTCTGGCTATTTGATAATTTCAATCTGGAAGGCCCGGTGGGAACGCTTTTTTTAGATGGCCTCAAAACCCAAAGCCTGGTGGGTGAAATCTTCGATGAGTTTGATCGACCTGGCCTTAGTCAGGGTGCCACGTTTGATCAACATATGCGCGATCATGTGTCAAAAAAACGCCGTAAAAGGCTCAAGCGCGCCCGCGATAAACTGAGTGAACGCGGCAAGGTTGAATTGCGCAGTTTCACCACCGGCCCCGAACTTAACGCAGCGGTGGAGGATTTTCTGACCATTGAAGCATCCGGTTGGAAAGGCCAGCAGGGCTCAGCTCTCGCCTGCAACAAAAACAGCGCGACCTTTGCCCGCCAGGCATTTGGCGCAAGCGGTGGCAAATCGATTTCCCGTGCCGACGTGCTCTACCTTGATGAGTTTCCCATAGCCGTAAGCCTGTCCATTTATACCGGCAAAACCGCCTTTACGCTCAAATGCGCCTATGATGAAACCTATCGCTCCTACAGTCCGGGCCTGCTGCTGGAACTTGCCATCATTGAGGATTTCCTTGAAACCCGTTGGGTTGAACATCTTGATTCAGCCGTCACAACCACCGGTCATGTCATCCAAAGTCTGTGGAACAGTTCCATCCGCGTGGGGGATTTGCTTTTGTGTGCCGATTCCAGCAGATCTTTTGACAGTTTTCAGAATTTCGCCCATCTGGAAAAACTGCGTCGCCTGAGCCGCCGTAAACTGAAAAATATTGTAGCTAAATATCGCGGGGACGCGCTATAAGGTAAATTTTCCACATCCAGTTAAAAGGTTGAGAAAATGCTCTATCTTATCGGCGGTATAGTGATTTTTATTGCCGTTCATTGCCTGCCAATGATGGTCGAAACCCGGACACGATTGATCGACCGGATAGGGATGATTGGTTATCAGGTGGGGTTTGGGTTGGTGTCGTTCCTTGGTCTTGGACTGATGGTCTGGGGCAGGGGGGCTATGGAATTTACCGAAATCTGGCAACCCTTTGGCTGGTCGCGCATTGCCACCATCATGTTGATGTTTCCTGCGGTGTTGCTGGTTATTTCAGCGTTTGGCCCGCAAAATTCATTTCGCCGCATCCTGGGCCACCCGATGATACTGGGTGTGGAATTATGGGCCATCGCTCATTTAATGGTCAATGGAGATTTGGCTTCCATCCTGTTTTTTGGCGCGTTTTTCCTGTGGGCCTTGGTAGCCTTCGCCTCAGCCAGCCGCCGCAAACCGCCGGTTGGTGGCAGAGGCAAGTTTCTCAATGACCTCATTTTTGTCGCCGTGGCAGTCGTAGTTTACGCCGGTGCCATCCACAGTCACGAATGGTTTGCCGGGGTTTCGCTGGTAAATTAAAGCCTGTTCTTGTCTTTGGCACCTATTTCGCTTAAAAATACCGCACTGCAACAGATTTGTTGCGATGCAATCATGCACAAGCGAAAGTGGCCTGCCTCATGTCCGTTCAATCTTCTGTCCGCCGCCTGACCGCACCGCAAATTATTGCCCGCAAGGGTGGCGATCCAATCGTTTCTCTCACCGCTTATCATGCCCACACCGCAGCTATTGCCGATCCGTTTGTGGATTTTCTGCTGGTCGGCGACAGCCTTGGCATGGTCATGCATGGCATGGAAAACACACTTGGAGTATCGCTGGATTTGATGATCATGCACGGACGCGCTGTTGTGCGCGGCAGCAACCGTGCGCTGATCGTGGTCGATATGCCGTTTGGAACTTACGAGGAAAGCCCGTCTGTAGCCTTTAAAAATTCGGCCCGCGTGATGAAGGAGACCGGCTGTGGTGCGATAAAGCTCGAAGGCGGTACCCGCATGGCCGAGACCATTGATTATTTAACCCAGCGCGGTATTCCGGTGATGGCGCATATCGGTCTGACACCACAGTCCGTCAATGTTCTGGGCGGGTTTAAAACCCAAGGCCGCACCAAAGACGCCTGGGCAGCGATTGAAGAGGACGCCAAAGCAGTGGCTGACGCCGGTGCCTTTGCCATTGTGCTCGAAGCGATGGCCGAACCGCTGGCCCAGCGCATCACAGAACAGATTGCCATACCGACAATCGGTATTGGAGCGTCCGCAGCGTGTGATGGTCAAATACTGGTGATGGAGGATATGTTGGGCTTGACCGGGAAAGTACCAAAGTTTGTCAAGGAATTTGGACAGGTAGGCATCGCTATTGAAGCCGCCATCAAAGCTTACGCGCAAGAGGTAAGCACCCGGAAATTCCCCGCTTGCGAACACACTTATGCCATGAAAGACGACTAGGTCAGGCTTCAATGTGGCCCACACATTAACCGTCATAATCTGAATGATTGCGATTTTGGTGTTTGCAGTCTATTTTACGCAAAACTTCTGGACGCAGTTGCGCTGGAAGGCATCGAATTTCAAAGGTGGAGTGATTTTTTGAGTGATATTTTTCGCGAAGTAGATGAAGAGGTTCGTCAAGACCGCGCCAAAGATGTGTGGAAGAAATACGGTACCTACATCATCGCAGTGGCCGCACTGGTTGTCATATCTGTCAGCGGTTTTAAAGCCTGGCAGTATTATAATCAACAACAGGCTGAAATCGCCGGTGTAACCTATCTTGAAAATATGGTTCTGGTGGATGATGGCGAAGATGCAAAGGCACTGGAAGCTTTTCGC
This sequence comes from uncultured Hyphomicrobiales bacterium, assembly GCA_964549055.1. Lineage (GTDB taxonomy): Bacteria > Pseudomonadota > Alphaproteobacteria > Rhizobiales > JAJFHR01 > JAJFHR01. The sequence goes on from CAZJUF010000048.1 coordinate 11,853, forward strand.
GCCATGTCGCAAAAAGGCTCTACCGGATTTTTTCTGCTATCGAAATTTCAGGAGGCAGGTCTTCTGGCCAAAGCGGGTAAAGATGGTGAAGCCATAGCAGTCTACGATGAGCTTGCCGACACCTCATCCCTGGATGCAAGTCTTCGCAATCTGGCGCGGTTTCGTGCCGCACTCTTGTTATCCAATACCGCCTCATTCAAGGAGGTTGATGAGCGAATTGGTGACCTGGCGACAACCGGTAACCCGTGGCGGCAATCAGCTCAGGAAATCCTTGCAATAACCGCGTTTAGAACCGGCGACCTTATCAAGG
>CAZJUF010000049.1:0-12146 GCA_964549055.1 uncultured Hyphomicrobiales bacterium
TGACCCGGGGACCCCTTCCTCAATACTCCCTACCAAAAGACAATACCTTTTTTTCTGATGGCCCATCGCTATGGATCCCCGGGACAAGCCCGGGGATGACGAAGAAGGTGTGGTTCGATTAAATGCGACACGCATTATTGGTCCAAACCTGCTCCTGCTTCCACCAGCGCCACGATATCACCCATGATTTCTGTAAGCTGAAAATCCTTGGGCGTATAGATCGCGGCTACTCCTTTGGATTTCAGGTTGAAGGCATCTTCGGGTGGAATAATGCCACCGACGACGACGGGAATGTCTTCAAGGCCCGCTTTGTTCATGCCTTCAATAATTTCGCTAACCAGCGGAAGATGGGAGCCTGAGAGTATTGACAGGCCGACAACATCAACTTTTTCTTCTAGTGCGGAATTGACTAGATCCGCCGGGGTGAAGCGAATGCCGTCATAGACCACATCAAGCCCGCAATCACGCGCACGCACGGCTATTTGTTCGGCACCGTTTGAATGACCATCAAGACCCGGTTTTCCCACCAGAATTTTTAATCTGCGTCCGCGTTTTTGCGTCAGTTTTTCGACCGCCAGGCGCACCTGATTTACTTCGTTATTATCGCTGGAACTGATCTGTGCGCCAATGCCGGTGGGGGCGCGAAACTCACCATAGACATCACGCAAAACTTGCCCCCACTCGCCAGTAGTAACCCCGGCTTTGGCAGCGGCTATTGACGGTGGCATGATGTTTTCACTGTTTTGCGCGGCATTGCGCAAATCTGCCAGTGCCGCTGCAACACGATCTTCGTTGCGCTTTGCGCGCCACTGCTGCAACCTTTCGACCTGACCGGCTTCCGATCCTTGAACTTTGGTAACAACACCTTCATTTCCCTGGGCGAAAAGCGGGCTGTTCTCGCTTGCTGTCCAGGCGTTGACACCGACAACAATCTGTTCACCGGCTTCGATGGCGGCGAGGCGTTTGGCGTTGCTGTCGACCAGTTGTTGTTTCATATAACTGGTTTTTACCGCCTCGACAGCACCCCCCATATCATCAATATGCGCCAGTTCTGCGCGCGCGGCCTCGCAAAGTTCGTTGACTTTTCGTTCAATTTCAACTGACCCGTTAAAAATATCACCATATTCAAGCAGATCGCTTTCATAGGCGACAATCTGCTGCATGCGGATTGACCATTGCTGGTCCCAGGGTTTTGGCAAGCCATAGGCTTCATTCCAGGCCGGTAGTTGCACGGCGCGCGCACGGGCATCTTTGGACAGCACCACGGCCAGCATTTCCAGCAAAATGCGGTAGACATTGTTTTCCGGCTGTTGTTCGGTGAGGCCGAGAGAATTTACCTGTACACCATATCTGAAGCGGCGAAATTTCGGGTCTTCGACGCCATAGCGCTCGCGGCAGATTTCATCCCACAATTGTACAAAGGCGCGCATTTTGCAGATTTCGGTAATGAAGCGCACCCCGGCGTTGACAAAAAAGCTGATGCGGCCAACGACGCGAGGGAAATCCTCATCAGAAATTTCACCACTGGCCTTGACCGTATCAAGCACGGAAATGGCATTGGCCAGCGCAAAGGACAGCTCCTGCACCGGTGTCGCGCCTGCTTCCTGCAAATGATAGGAACAGATATTGATCGGGTTCCATTTGGGCATTTCAGCAAAGGTGAAGGTGATCATATCCTTGATCAGGCGCATGGAAGGTCCGGGCGGATAAACATAGGTGCCGCGCGACAGGTATTCCTTGATGATGTCGTTTTGCGTCGTACCGGTTAAAACGCTGCGTTCAACGCCCTGTTCGTCAGCAACAGCAATATAGAGCGCCAGCAGCCACGGGGCGGTGGCATTTATGGTCATCGACGTGTTCATCTTGTCGAGCGGAATGCCGTCCATCAACGCACGCATATCCCCAATGTGGGAAATCGGCACACCCACCTTGCCAACTTCGCCGATGCTTAACGTATGATCCGCATCCAGTGCGGTCTGTGTCGGCAGATCAAAGGCGATGGACAGGCCGGTCTGGCCTTTTTCAAGATTGTCGCGATAGAGCTTGTTTGAGGCTTCCGCGGTTGAATGACCGGCGTAAGTTCTGAAAATCCACGGGCGATCGCGCTGTATCGATTTTGGTTCTTCGTCCATGTTGATGCTCTCCCCCTCAACGAACTGTCACGCAAATGCGAAAAAATCTGCAAGAATATGTTGCACCGCAACAAATTACTTGTCAACATACAAGCGAATGTTGATAGTGTTCAAAATCAGGATGCTGGGGGTTTAATATGACGACGAACGACACAAAGACAGAAAAAACAGAAATCCGTAAAGATCTCTATGAGATCGGTGAAGTGCCACCGCTTGGCCATGTGCCTAAACAAATGTATGCCTGGGTAATCCGGCGCGAACGCCATGATAAACCAGACAAAGCGATGCAGGTTGAAGTCGTCGACACCTGGGAAATTGATTCCCACGAGGTGCTGGTTTTTGTCATGGCCGCCGGGGTCAATTATAACGGCGTGTGGGCGGCTTTGGGCGTGCCTTTGTCACCGATGGATGTTCATAAAACCCCGTATCATATTGCCGGGTCAGACGCTTCCGGAATTGTCTGGGCGGTTGGCTCAAAGGTCAAACGCTGGAAGGTTGGCGACGAAGTTGTTGTGCATTGCAATCAGGATGATGGCGATGATGAGGAATGCAACGGTGGTGATCCGATGTTGTCAGCGTCCCAGCGCATCTGGGGCTACGAGACGCCCGATGGCTCTTTTGCCCAGTTCGCCCGGGTTCAGACCCAGCAGATATTGCCGCGACCAAAACATCTGACCTGGGAAGAATCCGCCTGCTACATCCTCACTTTGGCGACAGCTTACCGCATGTTGTTCGGCCATCGCCCGCATATTCTCAGACCCGGCCATAATGTGCTGGTGTGGGGAGCCTCGGGCGGTCTTGGTTCGATGGCGGTGCAATTGTGCGCCACTGCCGGTGCCAACGCCATTGGCGTGGTCTCAGAAGACGACAAGCGTGACTTTGTCATGTCTTTAGGTGCCAAGGGCGTTATCAATCGCAAGAATTATGATTGCTGGGGCGAATTGCCACCGGTGACCGGCGAGGGTTATGGCGATTATCTCAAGAAAACCCGCGAATTTGGCAAGGCCATCTGGGATATTACCGGCAAGGGTGTGGATGTTGATTTCGTCTTCGAACATCCCGGTCAGGCGACATTTCCGGTGTCATGCTTTGTGGTAAAACGCGGCGGTATGGTGGTTTTCTGTGCTGGCACTACCGGATACAACATCACCTTTGATGCGCGTTTCGTGTGGATGCGCCAAAAACGTATCCAGGGCTCGCATTTTGCCCATCTCAAACAGGCCTCTCAAGCCAATAAACTGATGATTGAACGGCGCATTGATCCGTGCATGTCGGAAGTTTACAGCTGGGATGATATACCCCAAGCCCACATGCGCATGCTCAACAATGAGCACTCTCCCGGCAATATGGCAGTGCTGGTCAATGCACCGACCACAGGTTTGAGAACGTTTGAAGATGTGATTGAAGCCTGTGAGGAAGAAAGCTAACCTCTGGGGATTCTCAATCAACAGGGCTGGTGGAAATTTTCATGTGGACCCCTGAGATCCTTGTCATCATTGTATCCACCTTCGTTCTGGCCGGTTTCGTCAAAGGGGTTACAGGTCTTGGGCTGCCAACGGTGGCACTGGCGCTGCTGGCAGCATTTTTAGGGTTGGGTCCGGCAATCGTGTTGATGCTGGTGCCTTCACTTGTGACCAATGTCTGGCAGGCGTTTGCGGGCGGTGCGATTTTTGAAATTCTGCGTCGTCAATGGCCGCTGTTGATCACCGGCAGTCTGGCCACAGTTGGTTTTTCGTATTTTGCAACGTCTGTTGATACCTCGTACCTGTTGATGTTGCTGGGGGTGGTAATGTGTCTTTATTCCGGCATCTCCCTGTTCACTCCTCAGATTGTTTTGTCGACAAAATTGGGAAGCCGACTGGCTCCCGTAATCGGGTTGATAACAGGGGTTCTTACCGGTCTCACCGGGTCTTTTGTTGTTCCTGCTGTGCCGTATTTTCAGGCTCTGGGCCTAAGCCCGCGACTCTTGGTGCAAACCATGGGCGTGTGGTTTATCATTGCCACATTGTCACTCGGGGTGGGCATTTCCGGCACGGGTCTTTTGTCTGGCGATCTGGCGCAGCTTTCAGTGGTTGCCATTATCCCGGCGCTGGCTGGCATGTGGATTGGCCAGCGGGTGCGCAACAGGTTGCCAGCAAAACAATTTAGAACAGTCTTTTTCTCAACCCTGTTTGCACTGGGTTTCTATATTGCGGTTCGTGCAGCCTTGGGTTAATGGATATTCTCTTCTTTTTTGCAAAGACAGTGAATGCCTGCACCGCAAGCCCCCAACTCCGCAGCTGACAAAACAGCCTTCCTTACGCTGGCACCTGCTTTGTTCGTTGTGCTTTGGGCTACCGGGTATATTAGCGCCCGGCTTGGGGCACCTTACGCCGAACCCTATACGTTTTTGTCCTACCGTTTCAGCATCGCATTCGTGTTGATGCTCGCTTATGCCTATTTCACCGGCGCCAAATGGCCGGGCACTTTAAAATTAGCCGGCCATAGCTTTATTGCCGGGATACTCATTCACGGGATCTATCTTGGCGGTGTTTTTCATGCCATTTATCTTGGCATGCCCACTGGATTAGCTGCAATCATTATAGGGTTGCAGCCGCTTCTCACTGCCATTGCTTCAGCGCCGTTGTTTGGCGAGCGCGTCACACCTAAACAATGGCTGGGTATTGGTCTGGGCTTCACCGGCCTTGTTATTATCGTCAGCGCCAAAACCGTTAGCGTCGAGCCGCAAGCCCACAATGTTGAGTTGTTGCAATACGGTCTTTGCATCATATCCCTGTTGTCAATTACCGCCGGGACATTTTACCAAAAAGCGTTTTGCGCCACGCAGGATTTACGCAGCGGCAACGTATTCCAGCTTCTTGGAGGTGCCTTTTTTGTTTTGGCCGTGGCGTTTTTCCTAGAAGAGGGCCGAATTGAATGGACCGGTGAATTCATATTTGCCCTTGGGTGGTCCACTGTGGTCTTGTCGCTGGGTGCGTTCAGCTTGCTGATGGTGATGATCCGGCAGGGGGCAATCACCAAAGTCGCCAGCCTGTTGTTTCTCGTACCACCGATTACCGCCATTATGGGATATGTGCTGTTTGGTGAAGTGCTGAGCGGTTTGCAGATCTTCGGCATGGCATTTTCTGTCCTCGGTGTTGGCCTGGCCAGCGGCAACCTGCTTAAAAAGAACTAGACCATGGATAACCGGTTTGATACGACATTGCAGCGCAACATAAACTTGTAACCGGAATTATATATGGCCTTTCCACCAACGGGTTCAGCCACAGTTTTCGAAGACAAAACCATCCTCATTGATGCCTGCCATCAATCTGTCAATGTTATTGATGTATTGCTGGGCAAGGCACGTGACTTTGTGCGCCAACAGGTGAACCCGCAAGGTGGCAGGTTTGACAATGCCAGGTTGAATGCCAACCAACACAGCCTGCATGGCCTGTCCTGGCTTGCCACTTACGTTGAAGCCCTGCGGCAGATGGCTGAATATGCGGAGCGCATGAGCGCGCAAGGCCGTTTTGGTGAGCTTGAATTGCTGCTTACTCAGGTGGCGTTCGGGGAATATCTCAACCAGATTGCCGGTGGCATTGCCATGAGCCAGACAGAGTTTGTGCGCGCCCATGAACTCGGGCTTGGTCAAGATGATTTAGCGCCGCTCTATCAAGGCAAGGTTGGCGAGTTGTTGCGGCATGGCAATAGTGCTGCTGCGCGCTCGGCAATTTTGCAACTGATGTGCGAACACGACGGGGCGGCAACCGTTGGTGATACCGGGCTGGATGAAACCTTAAGTGCTGTGCGCGAACAGATGCGGCGCTTTGCTGATGAACGCATTGGCCCCCATGCTCACGAATGGCATTTGGCCAATGAGTATATCCCGATGGACATTATCACCGAGATGAGTGAACTCGGTGTCTTTGGCCTGACCATACCGGAAGAATACGGTGGTTTGGGACTGGGCAAAGAGGCCATGTGTGTGGTCTCTGAAGAACTTTCGCGTGGCTATATCGGCGTTGGCTCTTTGGGTACGCGCTCAGAAATTGCGGCTGAATTGATCCTTGGTTGTGGCACTGAAGATCAAAAAAACCGATGGCTGGAAAAACTCAGCTCGGGCGAAGTTTTGCCTACTGCGGTTTTTACCGAACCCAACACCGGCTCGGACCTTGCGTCACTGAAAACCCGTGCGGTGCTTGACGGTGACACTTATCATATCACCGGCAACAAGACCTGGATCACCCATCCGGTGCGCGCTGATCTGATGACATTGCTGGTGCGCACAAATCCCGATGAGGCCGGCTATAAGGGCCTGTCGATGTTTCTGGCCGAAAAACCCCGGGGCAGTGATGCTGAACCGTTTCCTGCCGCTGGCATGAGTGGCAGCGAAATTGAGGTGCTGGGGTATCGCGGCATGAAGGAATATGAAATCGGCTTTGATGGTTTTGAAGTTCCGGCCAGCGCGCTTTTGGGATCAACGCCGGGTCAAGGCTTCAAGCAATTGATGCAGACATTTGAATCAGCGCGCATACAAACGGCAGCGCGTGCCATTGGTGTGGCACAAAACGCTATGGAAAGCGCCTTCAAATATGCCCAGGATCGCATTCAGTTTGGCCAGTCCATCTTGTCGTTTCCCCGGGTTTTTGATAAAATAGTGCTTGGTGCTGTAGAAATAATGCTGGCGCGGCAATTGACCTATTTTGCCGCACGTGAAAAAGATCGCGGTGCGCGATGTGATCTGGAAGCGGGCATGGCGAAACTGCTCGGTGCGCGTGTTGCCTGGGCGATGGCAGACAATGCGGTGCAAATTCATGGTGGCAATGGATTTGCGCTTGAGTATCCGGTCAGCCGCATCCTGTGTGATGCCAGAATCCTGAATATTTTTGAAGGTGCCGCTGAAATTCAGGCGCAGGTGATTGCGCGACGCCTGCTTGAGGAGTTAAACTAGGTCCATGAATATTTTCAACTACCTTATCCCTGTTGCGCTGGGCGCTGTTCTCATTGTTCTGCTCATGGGATTGTGGAATATGAAACGCGGTGGCAACGCCAATCTGTCGCAAAAGCTCATGCGCTGGCGCGTTGGCCTACAGTTTCTTGCGGTAATTATCGTCATGACCAGTCTCTATTTTGGTTCTGGCTGATGTTTTGTCACCTTTTTAAGTAAAATTTCATTGACTCGTGACCTGATAAAATGACAATTTAAATATTCGGTTGACACTACCGAAAGTGTGTTTTGACGTCCGTGGGGGGCTTTCAATGTCCGTTAAATTAAATAAAAAATTAACCATAAGCCGGATGCTTCTCGCCACCGCAATCATTGCTGTTTCCGGGCTTTTCACCGGTTCAGCCAATGCCAATGAAGACACTCCCGACGTTTTAATGTTCTCGTTAGTTGATGAGTTCCGGTTCGGTGTTCAAAGCAATGATCTCGCCAAGAACGAAGACGGTGTTAATCTTAACGCGGAAGTTCTTTTTCGGCGTCCCAATATCTATTACGATAACAAACTTTTATTATTCCTTTTTAATCCCCGGCTTCATATTGGCGGGAGCCTCAATACGGCAGGCGATACCAGTCAGGCTTATGTAGGAGCGACATGGGATTACCGCCTGACCAACGATTTGTTCGTTGAAGCCTCGTTTGGCGGGGTGATTCACGATGGTGATCTAAAAAAGACAGCGGGTGCGAATACCCCGGCTCTTGGCTGCCGCGTTATGTTCCGTGAATCGTTTTCTGCCGGGGTCGAGCTGACAGAAAACCTCCGGGTGATGGCTACTATTGATCATATCAGCAATGCCGGTTTGTGTAACTTTAACGATGGCCTGACAACTGTTGGTGCGCGTATCGGCTACAAATTTTAACGAATGGTCATTTTAAACAAGATTTACACCCGCACTGGCGATGAGGGAACAACTTCTCTTGGAACGGGTGAGCGGGTAAAAAAGCACAGTTTGCGCATCTCCGCCTATGGCACCATTGACGAGACCAATGCCTGTGTCGGTCTGGTACGCCAGCATACACAAGACAGCAGCGTCGAAAACATTGATCAAATGCTCGCGCGCATACAAAATGATCTGTTCGACCTTGGTGCTGATCTGTGTGCACCGGACAATGGCGAAAAACTGGAATATACACCGCTGAGAATTACGCAGCCCCAGGTTGATCGTCTCGAAAGCGAAATTGACCTGCTCAATTCAGAGCTTTCCCCTTTGCGGTCATTTGTGCTGCCTGGTGGCAGTGCAGCAGCCGCCAGCCTTCATCTCGCCCGTACCATTTCACGCCGGGCCGAGCGATTGATTGTCGAGCTGGATGAAATGGAAAATGAGCCGGTGGGCGCAGCTGTGATCAAGTATATAAATCGGCTCTCCGATTTTTTCTTTGTCGCCAGCAGATACCTTAACAACAAAGGCGAAGACGATGTACTCTGGGTTCCAGGGCAAAATCAGTGATGTGCAAACCTTGGATTTTAACAGATGATTATTCCGTTCAGTGATCAAAATCCGTTAAAGTATATTGCTTTTCAACGCGTCACTGTCTCGCTGATTGTCATCAATACCCTGATTTTCGTGATTTTCCAGTCCGGGGTTTTTTCCTCTCCCGACCAGGAGGTTTTTCTGGCCTATGCAATTGTTCCCAAAGAACTCATTACCGGGCAAAATGTATTTGTAAACGTTGTGTCATGGCCGGAAGGGTTTACTTTATTCACCTATATGTTTCTTCACGGTGGCTGGTTGCATCTGATTTTCAACATGCTCTTTTTATGGGTGTTTGGAGATAACATCGAAGATGCCATGGGCCATAGCCGTTTTCTGGTGTTTTACCTGTGTTCCGGCATTGCGGCCGGCATGGTCTACACTTTGATCTCATCCGAAAACAACGCACCCTTAATTGGTGCCAGCGGAGCTATCGCCGGTGTTACCGGCGCTTACCTCATGTTGTATCCGCGGGTGAAAATCTGGGTACTCCTGTTCATGCGCATCCCTTTAAGATTGCAGGCCATGTGGGTGCTGGGAGCCTGGTTTGCCTTTCAGGTTTTCAGCGCAGTAACCGGAGACACCTCAAACATCGCCTGGTGGGCTCATATTGGCGGTTTTGTTGCCGGTGCAGCCCTTGTGGTTTTATTTAAACGTCCTTCGGTTCCCTTGTTTGGGGCGGCTCCGCCTTCTTCATGAGTGAAAGTTCCCAGGCCAGCCCACTCCCCCGGCCCAACCATCCGATAAGGTACCCTGAGGGGTGGTTGGGTCGGGGAGTGGGCTGGCCTGGAACACCTGACAAGCAAAACCCATGTCGTTTATCCAGAGAAATTGTGCGTGTTTCGAGTGTTATGGATGTAAATTTCCTGTCAAAAATAATAGGTTAACCAAACAAAGCATCAAAATCATTGATTTTACTGGACAGTGGCTTTAATCAGGATATTGTTGCGCTGCACCATTAATACCAGAGGATGGATTTATGAAGATCCTTGTACCTGTTAAACGCGTTGTCGACTACAACGTCAAAATTCGCGTCAAAGCCGATGGCAGCGGCATTGAACTTGCCAATGTCAAAATGTCGATGAACCCTTTTGACGAAATCTCCATTGAAGAAGCCATCCGCCTGAAAGAGGCGGGAACGGTCACCGAAATTATCGCTGTTTCTATTGGCCCCCAACAGGCTCAGGAAACCATCAGAACCGCTCTGGCCATGGGTGCTGATCGCGGCATTCTGGTGAAGACCGATGAACTGGTTGAACCGCTCGCCGTCGCCAAGATTTTGAAAGCCATTATTGCCGAAGAAGAACCTGGTCTGGTGATATTGGGCAAACAGGCTATTGATGATGATTGCAACCAGACCGGCCAGATGTTAGCTGCTATTTTAGGCTGGTCGCAGGGAACGTTTGCTTCAAAAATTACTATTGATGGCGACAGAATTTCAGTTATCCGCGAAGTCGATGGCGGCTTGCAGACCGTTGATCTGAAAATGCCGGCGATAATCACCACGGATCTGCGCCTCAATGAGCCGCGTTATGCATCGCTGCCCAATATCATGAAGGCGAAGAAAAAACCGATTGATGAAAAATCTCCTGAAGATTACGGCGTTGATGTAACCCCCACTCTCAAAATTTTGACAACGGTTGAGCCTTCCGGGCGACAGGCCGGGGTTATGGTGGCGTCAGCTGCTGAACTGGTGGATAAACTAAGAAACGAAGCGGGAGTATTTTAATGACTGTCTTGCTGATCGCAGAACACGACAATGACGAGTTGAAAGATTCAACCAACAAAGCAGCAACCGCTGCTCTGGCTCTGGGTGGAGACGTAGACATTCTCGTTGCCGGTAAAAATTGTGCCGCTGTGGGTGAACAGGCGGCAAAGATATCAGGTATTGCCAGGGTTCTGGTGGCCGATGATGATCTTTATGAACGCCCGCTGGCCGAAAACATGGCAGCGCTGATAGTGGCGCTGATGGAAAATTATGACACCGCCATCACAGCGGCAACCACAAGTGGCAAGAACTATATGCCGCGTGTTGCAGCCCTGCTTGATGTGGCTCAGATTTCCGATATTACCGCGGTAATCAGCACCGATACGTTTGAACGCCCGGTCTATGCTGGCAATGCCATACAAACCGTACAATCGGTTGATGGCAAAAAAGCCATTACCGTGCGCGCCACAGCCTTTGCAGCGGCCGAAGATGGTGGCTCAGCGACTATTGAGGCTATTAGCGCCGGTGACAATCCGGGGCTTTCGAAATTTGTCAGTGATGAGCTTTCAAGCTCCGAGCGGCCTGAGTTAACGTCCGCCAAAATTGTTATTTCCGGTGGTCGCGGCATGCAGTCAGGCGATAATTTTGTCATGCTGGAAAAAATTGCCGACAAGCTTGGAGCAGCCGTTGGTGCCAGCCGTGCAGCTGTTGATGCGGGCTTTGTTCCTAATGATTATCAGGTCGGCCAGACCGGCAAGGTTGTAGCCCCTGAACTTTACATTGCCGTTGGCATTTCCGGTGCCATTCAGCATCTGGCCGGAATGAAAGACAGCAAAGTTATTGTGGCCATCAACAAAGACGAAGAAGCGCCAATTTTTCAGGTAGCTGATTACGGATTGGTAGAAGATCTGTTTACCGCAATTCCGGCGCTGGAAGCAGAATTGGAAAAGGCGGGCCTTTAGCTGGACGTTAAAAAAACAGACATATTGTAACTGGAGCAAAATCACATATACTCGCGCAGCTGAATTAATCCTGAATGAGATGCGCTGGCTGTGATGCTGGAGAGTAGATCGAATGAATATTGAAAAGATTGGCGTTATCGGTGCCGGACAGATGGGCAATGGTATCGCTCATGTCTGTGCTTTGGCGGGGCGGCATGTGACTTTGTGTGATTTGTCGCCGGAAGCACTTGAAGCTGCACTGGCGACGATAAACGGCAATCTTGCCCGTCAGGTCTCAAAGGGCTCGATTACAGATGAAGTCCGCGAAGCTACCCTGGGGCGGATCAAAACAGTTGTCAGTCTCGACCAACTCGGCGATATCGATCTCATCATTGAATCAGCGGTTGAAGACGAAGAAGTCAAACGCAAGATTTTTATTGATCTGTGTCCCCACCTGCGCGAAGACACGATTATTTCAAGCAACACCTCGTCCATTTCCATAACCCGTCTGGCCGCTGTCACCGACCGGCCCGGTCGTTTCATGGGAATTCACTTCATGAACCCGGTGCCGGTAATGGAACTGGTCGAGCTAATTCGCGGCATTGCCACCGAAGATGATATTTTCAATGACGTGCGCGGCTTTATCGGTGAATTGAACAAGACTGTAGCTGTCGCCGAAGATTTCCCGGCCTTCATGGTCAACCGCATTTTATTGCCGATGATCAATGAAGCGATCTATACGCTGTATGAAGGTGTTGGCACTGTTGAAGCCATTGACACGGCTTTGCGGCTGGGTGCCAATCACCCGATGGGTCCGCTGCAACTGGCTGATTTCATCGGGCTCGATACATGCCTGTCAATCATGCAGGTGTTGTATGAAGGCCTTGCCGATACAAAATACCGCCCGTG
>CAZJUF010000050.1:0-11951 GCA_964549055.1 uncultured Hyphomicrobiales bacterium
GGCAAAAGCCGGTATCCAGACAGCACGGCATGAACCTGGAGCGCTGGATGCCGGTTTTCGCCGGTATGACGCGAAGATGGACCAAACCTCTCCGCCACTGGTATTATTAGAATGACCGTCTCGAGGATTTACCATGTGCCACGAGCGAATTTTGAAGGCACGCCACCAAAAAGAGCAATTCTGTTTCAGAAAACGGAAAATTCAAAGCAAATCGCAAAAAACCATGAATTTTGCGACATGCCTTAGGCTGTATTCGACCATATGCGGATCAGCATTGCCTTATTTGCCATTATCGGGTATTTAATTGGGTATCAGAACGCCGGGTTCACGGCGCTGATTTTCTGAAAGCTATTGATAATAATGCGTGAGACTTTCTCTGCATTCGAGCAACCGTTAAAATGGGTTGCTTTTGCACTAGGCATTTTCAGCACGTTAAGTGTGGTACAGGGCTGGATGTTGGCTGCCATGTTGTTCAGCCTGCCATTTTGTCTGATATGGGTTTACTGCGGTTGGCTTCGAACAGAACCGCAACTGAAATACATCAATATAGTTTTCACAATTCTCTATATTTACGGCATTGCCCGCTATTTCATTTTAGACCTCTGACTTAAGTTTTGAGGTATAGAGCACATTTCTGAGCGCGGGTTTGGGCAAGAACGGGGTCTACGCAGCGCTTCACCGCCTTGATATCGAAATGGAATTCAAACATCTCCTGACAACGGCCCGGTTTAAACAGGAAGTTTAGTGGCGGGTGAAAGATATTCGATTTTATTCAAGACATCCGCCTAAATTTCGCAACAATTCGCCGCCATAGTGATTCCATCGTAGGCAATGAACAGATGGAGGATCGACATGCGTAAAAAAACCCTATGTACTTTGCTCGCAGGTTTCATTGCAGCACTGGGTATCACTGGCCTGTTCACCGTCTCTGAGAAAAATACGGCCAGCAGTTCAAAATCGGCCACTTTCAGTGGGCCCGACAAGACCAATACCGGTGGCTGGTACACCAACAAGGCCCAGCGTGGCATGGCTACACGCAAGCGTATTTATAAATACTTCAGCTAAGGCTGCGGACGTTTGGGGTGTGCCCCTAAGGCTTGCCACGTTTACCCACCCCTCTCTCTGTCATCCTCGGGCTTGACCCGAGGATCCATAGCGTTGAGCTTTCGATAACAAAGATAGTACCTTTTGGCCGGGAGTTTTGAGGAATGGATCCCCGCGACAAGCCCGGGGATGACGGAGAAGGATGTGTAGAAACCCTGTTAAATTCGTCAGGTTTTATTTTTCATCCGCTCCTGAAATGCCGGTGTTTTCATCAATGCGCGTGAGTTTCCGGCCCAGGCGGGCTTCGCGGTGGATGGTGTAAAGGGCAGCCCCTATTATGATTGCTGCACCAATCAGGACAGTTTTTTCGGGCCAGTCGCCAAACAGCAACCAGCCGACAATCAGGGCATAGACCAGCCTTGTGTAATCAATTGAAGCTATGGCACTTGCCTCACCGGCGCGATAAGCATGAATGTTGAAAGTTTGCACCAGAACACTGACACAGCCGAGACCAACCAGCAATCCTAACTCGTACAGTGTTGGTGTCTGCCAATACCAGATTGCCGGGATAATCATCACCACGCCCACACCGATGGATTGATAGGCCAGAATTGTGATGGTTGTATCGCTTTGTGAAATCCGGCGGATGATCACCATGACCATGCCAGCGCCAGCCGCCCCGCCCAAAGCCATCAGACCATAAAGTCCAAAAGACAGGCCTTCGCCACCGGGTTGCATAACAATCATCACCCCGATAAACCCAACACCAACCGCAAACCAGCGTCGATGACCAACAGTTTCGCCAAGAAAGAAAATGGCAAAAATTGTAACAAAGAAAGATTTGGAAAATCCAATTGTTGTCGCATCCGCCAGCGGCATATTTATAACCGCAGTAAACCCCAGCAACATTGCAGCAAGTGCGCCAGCAATACGCAGGAAATGAAGCCCATAATATCTGGTCTTGAAGGCCTCGGGAAAATTACGCATCAAAACCGGCAAAACCACGCCCAGAATAAACAATTGCCGGAAAAATATAATTTCGGTGAGGTGAAGGGTCTCGCCAAGCATTTTGACCAGGGTGATCTGAATGATGGCGACACCGGCAGACAGCAAAGCCCAGATACTGCCGCGAACATTGCCCGACAGCTTCGCCCACCAGGCAATTCTACTGACAAATTGCGCCGTAATTTTGGTGAACAGGTCTGTGGGCGGTGACGTGGGCATGGCAGCCTAACAAGTGAACGGCGGGGCTCCCGGTATGGTCATAAGGGGGAGGTCTGGATGATATGAGATAACCAGCCGGGAAAGCTTTTTTGATTCTTGGTCTTATTGTACGCCAGAAAAAGAAAACTTGCCAACTCGAGCAATATTGTCATTGTGGCACCCTCCCAAAGCGACTATTTTCAAACCTGAAAAACACCGAGAATTTTACAGAACGGATGGCCCATGCTCGCGCTCATTTCCCCCGCCAAAAAACTGGACTTTGAAACCGATCCATCTATCGACATCCACACCCAGCCCGATCTCCTCGAGCAGGCGGAAAAACTGGTAGTTCGCGCGCGCAGCTTGAGCAAATCGGCATTGGCGCAAACCATGAAGTTGAGCGATGCCCTTGCCGAGTTGAATTATCAACGCTATCAGGCTTTTAAAACCCCGTTTACGCTTGCCAATGCCAAGCAGGCCGCTCTGGTTTTCAACGGTGATACCTATGTCGGCCTCGATGCCAAAACCTTAAGCGAGGAAGATTTGATCTTCGCCCAGGATCATTTGCGCATACTGTCCGGTCTTTACGGTTTGCTGCGACCACTCGATTTGATACAGCCCTACCGGCTGGAAATGGGGGCGAAATTTCAACCGCCGCGCGCAGCAAACCTGTATGAATTCTGGGGCGATACGTTGAGCGATGAAATCAACAAAATTATCACAGCCCAGGGCCATGCTTGCGTGGTCAACTGTGCTTCAAACGAATATTTCAAGGCCGTAAAACCAAAGAAACTGTCGGTTCCGGTAATCACCCCGGTTTTCAAGGAAGTAAAAGACAACCAGGCCCGGATCATTGGCCTGTTTGCCAAGCAAGCCCGCGGCATGATGGCGCGCCACATAATTGTCAACCGATTGAAGTCTTGCGCAGACCTGAAGTCATTCAGTGCTGGTGGTTACACCTACCGCGAAGATCTGTCAGAAGAATTTTCATGGGTCTTTACCCGCCCACAACCCTGACGTTTATTATTATTTTATTCGCGTAATAATATTTTCTTAATCTTTTATGCTCAACCTCCCTTTCACCAGCGTGTTGGGGCGCACTGCTATTCGTTACCGCAGACCTGAAATTAGGCCTGTGGTTTGATGAAAATATAAAGCAGAGGGTGAAACCATCATGGCGGTTGAGACATTTGTCACCGGGGTTGAGCAATTTTTCGAAAAAGACGAGCTTATTGTCTCCAAAACTGACCTCAAAGGGCGCATGACCTATACCAATGACGTTTTCTCGCGCATTGCCGGGTATAGTGCATGCGAACTTAAAGGCCAGCCTCACAATATAATACGCCACCCCCAAATGCCGCGATCTGTCTTTGCCCTTCTGTGGCAAACCATTCAGGCGGGGGGTGAAATTTTCGCCTACGTAATCAACCGCTGCAAAAATGGCGATCATTACTGGGTCATCGCCCATGTCAGCGCCAGCCGCGACCGTTCGGGAGAAATAATCAGCTACCATTCCACTCGCCGGGTACCCGAACGCTCCATCGTTGATGAGAAAATCATCCCGCTCTACGAACAATTGCTGATTGAGGAAAACAAGCACACCAATCGCAAATCCGGCATGCAAGCAGGCATGGAGCTTTTGGGTGGTTTTTTGCAAGAGCAGGATATGGAGTATGACAGGTTCATTGCCACTCTTTGAATTCTCTTTCCTCATCATCGAAACACCGAAAGAGGTTTTCAGGGGTTGCGGCGGACCGTCCCTTGGTTACATCGCACATATTCTAAAATACAGAACCGTTTTTCCGAAACATGGAACTCAACCTATGATATTATTATTTTTGATACAACTTTTAGTCTTTTTTAATGAATTTGGTTCAAATAGGACTCTGTGAATATGTTGTTGGGCACATCGATTCGCATCAGTGAACTTAATTGGCCGTCAGGCCATTCGAATTGAAAAAATTAGGGAAAAAAACGATGGCGCGTGAAACTTTAGTTACCGGGGTTGAGCAATATTTCGAAGAAGACGAACTGATCGTCAGCAAGACTGACCTCAAGGGGCATCTGACGTACACCAATGACGTATTCCTGCGCATTGCCGGGTATAGCGAACAGGAATGCAAAGGTCAGGCGCACAACATGATACGCCACCCCCAAATGCCGCGATCAGTTTTTGCCCTTCTTTGGGAGCAAATTCAAAATGGCCGCGAAATTTTCGCTTATGTCCTGAACAGATGCAAGAACGGCGATCATTACTGGGTTATCGCCCATGTAACCCCAAGCCGCAGCACTACGGGCTCAATCGTTGGCTATCACTCCACCCGCCGTGTCCCCGAACGCACCATCATTGATACAAAAATCAAACCGCTCTACGACCAGTTGCTGGCCGAAGAGAACAAACACACCAACCGCAAAACCGGTCTGGAAGCTGGCGTCGCATTGTTGCGCAACATGCTGAAAGAACAAAACATGGAATACGACGAGTTTATCGCCGCTCTTTAAGATACTTAAATTCAATTTTATGAAAGCCGCATTCAATGTTTTTTAATTCACAAAAATCAACCATTACCAAAGCTCTCAAAGTATGTAATGCCGTCGCCAACGGCGATTTTGAAGCCCGTATCACCGACATCACTGAAAAGGGCGAAGCCGCTGAATTGTGTCACGCCATAAACCGCTTGATTGACCGGTCTGACGCTTATATCCGCGAAACGCGTGCTTCTTTGGAATATGTATCTGAAAACAAATACTTCCGCCGCATTTCCTTGCGCGGCATGACCGGTGCATTCGGCGAAGCTGCCGGCATTGCCAATAGCGCCATGGATGGCATGGAAGAACGTGTCGAAGGGTTCAGAAAAATTGTCGGTCAATTTGATGACAGAATGACCGCAGCTCTCAAAACCGTTGAGATCTCCGCCGTCGAACTGGAAGCTTCAGCGCAAACAATGGAAAGCCTGACAAAATCCGCCAATGATCAGGCACAGACTGTTGAGCAGGAAGCCACACGGGCGTCAGAAAACGTAAATTCCGTTGCCGCATCCACCGAAGAGATGACCCAATCAATTGGTGAGATCACCCAGCAGGTCACCCAGTCGGCTGAAATTACCCTGAATGCAGTGAAAGAAGTCGAGAAGACCAGTCAGGATATCAGCAGCCTTTCTGAAGCGTCGGAAAAAATCGGCCTGGTGGTCTCGATGATTACCGATATTGCCGAACAAACCAATCTGTTGGCGCTGAATGCGACAATCGAAGCAGCGCGCGCCGGTGACGCCGGCAAGGGGTTTGCCGTGGTTGCAGCAGAGGTTAAAGAACTCGCCAGCCAGACGGCTAAGGCAACCGACGAAATAGGCACACAGATCAGTGCTATTCAGGAAGCCAGCAATCAGGCAGTCGCCTCCATTGGAGACATTGGCACCACCATTAACTCGGTCAATGAAATCGCCAATGCGATTGCTGCATCAGTTGTTGAACAAAGCACGGCAACGGAAGAAATTTCGCGCAGTGTCGTTCAGGCATCACAAGGAACCAGCGCGGTTACAACCAACATATCCACTATTGCTGAAGCAATAGGTGAGACCATGCATGCGGTTGAAAGCGTTCAGAACTCTTCTGGTGAACTGAGCCAGAGCGGCAATACCATGCGCACGGAAGTAACCGAGTTTCTTCAGGAAGTTCAACGCGTTATTTAAAACACTCGTTGAAAAACGGAAACTGGTTCCCGCAGAAGTAGTGCGCTAAGCCAGTGTTCAAAGAAGCTACACAATTTATATCCAAGCGGAAATGCCCTAAGGCCATTGGGCATTTCTTGCTTCTTTTGGAGTGCACCCCCTCCAGCGCCTGAAGGCAACACTAAAGGCACTCTGGTTGCCATAGCCCAGCAAATAAGAGACCTGCTTTAACGACAATCTTTTGTCCTGAATATACGCCATCGCCAAATTATGTCGCAAGGTCTCGAGAATTTCCGAAAAGTTTGTGTCTTCGTTTGACAGTCGCCGCAACATGGTCCGTTCGGTCAGCCCCATTTCGATAGCGATATTTTTTGCTTTCGCCCCTCCCCCCGGCAACCGGTCGATGATATTCTTTCGGATATCCCTTAGAAATACGGATTGTACCAACTCATGCTCGCGCAAAAGTTGATCACAATGCAGTTTTAAAATACCCAACAGTCGGTCATCAGAATTCCTGATCGGGAGCTTCAGGTCCTCACGGGCTATAATGACCTGGCAATGGTTCTGGTCAAAACAGACTTTGCATCCCAGTATTTTCTCATAATCAGCAAGGTTTTTTCCGCTTTCCAGTTGAGTGACAAAGTGCACTTCGCGTGGTGGCAAATCCCTGGCGATAAAAAACTGATAGCAATGGATCAGGTTGGCGACAAACCATTCGGTAGCTGATTGATAATCAAAGAAGTCAGTTCTGTCAGGTATGAACTCAAGGGCGACATTTTCACCCTGCATGACGACTTCCATATTCCAGGCCCCGGTCACGATGCGAATATACTGTTTTAGATTGAACAGGGAATCACCCAGTGTTTTGGAGCAAGCGCCCATATAAACCACCGCCCCAAAATCGCGGGGATCAATGGTATGGGCAAGTTTCAGTGCAAAATATGGGTCGTTCAGCGCCTTTGCCGCCAGGTCAAAAACCCGGGCATGGGCATAGAACGGCACCCAGCCATTTTCTTTATACACATCGCATAATTGTAGCCCCGCCTGTTTTAAAAGGGGCTCAATTGCGACGTTAGAGTTATCAAGGCACTCCAGAACAAGTCTAACGCCAATGTTGCGTACATAAGATTCTTCTACCATAGGTAGTATTCTTTACGTTGCAGGTTTTCACTTCAATATTAAAAGGTTTTTGCTGATTGATATCTGCGTTTTGTCATCAAATCACAAAAACTGTCTTCAATTCAATCAAATTTATATTTGAATTGCCGGTTAGCGAAAATGTATACAGATCGCTTGCTTCAAGGAAGATGGAGAGATTTGCTGGGGGACAGTGATTGTTATTTAAAAAGGCGGATACATGATAACCATCGTTTGCATCGATGACACCCCTGAGCACAGCGAAAACATCGACAGAATACTGACAGAAGCAGGCTACGAAGTCCTGGTAACCGGTGACGGCGACGAGGGCCTGAAGGCGGTTCTCGAACATTTACCCGGTCTTATCCTATACAATATCAGCGCGCCTTCAAAGAACCGCTACCGGATCTTAAATGAAGTACGTGAAAAGTACCCGTTGCTGGCTGAGGTACCCTTCATTTTCATTTCCGACGCTGCCAACAACCAGCAAATACTTTCGGATCTGAATGCCGGTGCGGATAGTTTCCTGATTGAGCCCGTCAACACTTCGCTTGTACTGGCAACCATTCAAGCCAGCCTGCGCCAGGTGGATCGCATCAAATTCAAAAACGAAAAGCTCCTTGTGCTGGATATCTAGCACGGATTTTTCCCAGCATAAAATTTGCCTCCTGGCCGTTGGATTTCCACGTGTTGGTTCCTGGCTATTTGCTCAAACCTTGTTTTATGTTCTAACGGCTTCACCCTGGAACAATGAAACCGGCAAAGCCAAAAAGATGAGAGATTACCATCTCGATGAAGTCCCCCAACACCCTGATGAATGGATGCGGGCGATGGTGCAACAACTTGAACGCACCGAGCAGGCGAGCCCGGGCCAGCAGGTAGCCAGTCAGAAAAACCTGCTGCTGGAACTGGTCAAACATTCAATAGCAACCGTTCCCGGGTATAAAGATCGGCTAAAACCGTTGATCCGGGCCAACGGCGAGATTTCTCTGGAGGGCTGGCTCGATGTCCCGGTGTTAAAGCGCCGGGAAGCTGTATCACTTGGCAATCAACTTGTTTCCCAGGATGTTCCTGCCAGCCATGGCAACATAAAAAGTGGAGCAACTTCCGGTTCAACCCGCATGCCGTTTGTTTTTAAGGTTACCCAGTTTCACCATACCATGTGGACCTGTATAACGGCGCGCTATTATCGCTGGAATAATTTAGACTATTGCAGGAGCTTTGCGACAATCTCCCCCTATTCTCTGGGGACAGCTTCGTGGCCTGAAGGGCGTCGGCAAGATTCGTGGGCGATCCCTGCCCTGATGCCCGATAGACCCGGAAAATTGTATAGCCTGAATAGCCAAACCCCCATTGATCGCCAGATAGAGTGGTTGCGCAGTATCAAACCGGATTATCTGCACTGCTTTCCATCCAATATCCGCGCTCTGGCGCTTGCGGTTGAAGCGCAAGGAGAGCCGCTAAAGTTTCGCGGTGTGTTAACATGGGCCGAGACGCTGACACCGGAGACCCGTTCTATCACTTCACGCGTATTTGGCTGCAACCCCGGTGATTGCTACAGTTCCAGTGAATGCGGGTATATGGCATTGCAATCGCCGCAGAGTGACGCTTGGCTGGTGCAGTCTGAAGTCGTTTTTCTGGAGATACTCGACGAACAAGACAGGCCTTGTGAAGCCGGCGAGAGAGGGCGCGTTGTAGTAACACCACTCCACAATTATGCCCAACCGCTCATTCGCTATGACCTGGGAGATTTAGCCACATTTGGCACCAGTGATGCATCGGGGTTGCCCTACCCCGTATTATCCAAAATCCATGGGCGAACCCGCAATATGTTCAGGTTTCCCGGTGGCATATCGATACAGCCGGATTTCATGACTGTGAATATTTGCCATTATCTTAATCCGAAGCAATGGCAGGTGGCACAGATTGCAGACACGGCCCTGGAAATCAGGATTGTGCCGGGAGGTGATCCTGCCATGATGGATACCGAGGGTATGAGCCAGTATATTCGTGCCCTGCTGGGTATGGAATTAACCATCACCTACAAGCTGGTGGCAGATTTGACAAATCCCCGTACCGGTAAGCACGAGGATTATATCTGTGAGATATGAAGGGCGAAAACTAAATCGTTTCGTCAGGTAGGCGCACCTTCTCCACCATTTGTTGCCACCGGTGCAGTCGACGCTGGAGTGACAACATTACGAAACAGTGAATTCAAAAAGTTCATCGGATCATCTTCACGATCACGCCTGATCAAAGACTTTTGTGCACCACCGAAATAATAACGCACCCCGGCCAAAACCCGGCGATGGTCCTTGTTACCAAACTGGCCCGAGACAAACAGGGACGTCGGCATGTTGTCGAGCTGATATTCTGCCCCGAAAGCAGCTGAACTGACATCAAGAAAACGGCTGTAGCCTACTGAAAGCTTAAAATTATCCGTGGCGTAATAAGAAACCCCAAGCACAGCGAACACATCGCCTTTAGTCTGGTCAGAATTCTCAAAGCCAGCCAGACCGGACAATGTCACCTTATCGATATAATACTCAGCCTCTGCCCCAAGACGCCAGATGTCATTGCCACTGACACCGGAATATGAACCATAAGCACCAAGCAGATAACTGTTGGGATCACGCATGAAAGCATGAGCCGCCGCCCCGCCGGTGGTTTTTCCATCCAGCTTTCCTAAAGCACCATCCAGTTGCAGGCCAAACTGGCAATTGATCGGAATGGAAACACTGCCTTCGCTTTGAAAAACGGCCCCTTTGTTGCCACCATCCTTGGCGGCACCACCGGCAATACTGAGTTTGCCGTTAATTTCAGAAACCGCGCAATCACCATAGGTTGCTGGATAGTGCCCATCAGCAAGCGCTGGAGACTGAATAAGCACAACGCATGCCAACCCACTCGCGTACCGAGCCAGATTTTTCATCACCACCCCTTTAAACCTTCACAAATCGATTTTTTTAATAAGTTATTAAGTAATTGATAAGCTTTGATAGCTGGAATTGCAATACCAGTCCCATTATGATCCTTAGTTTTCACTATGATTAATGAATTCAGCCAAAACCTGCTCAACCTGGCCGACGCCCTGCCGATGCATCAACGGCTGATCAGCATTGATCTGGGTACGACAACAATCGGCCTCGCCTTGAGTGACATCTCAAGAACAGTGGCGTCACCACCCGAAACCCTGAAACACCCCTGAACGCTTGTTTTTTGCTCAGACGGGTTTAGGTTGTGGCTGTGCAAACTGCAAGGCGGTAAAAATGAGCGATAACGACCTGGATGAAGTCCCCCAACATCGTGATGAATGGATACGGGCAATGATCATGCAGCTTGAAAGAGCCGAACATGCAACTCCTGCACAGCAGCTGGCCGGTCAAAAAAATCTGCTGCTGGAACTCGTCAAACATTCAGTTGCAACCATTCCCGGTTATAAAGATCGGCTAAAACCGTTGATCCGGGCCAACGGCGAGATTTCTCTGGACGGCTGGCTCGATGTCCCGGTGTTAAAGCGCCCAGAGGTTATATCTCTTGGCAAAAAACTTGTTTCCCGGGAGGTTCCTGAAATCCATGGCGAAACAAGAGAGGGATTAACTTCTGGTACAACAGGAATGCCTTTGGATTTTAGTTTTTCTCAATTTCACAAAACGATGTTGGATTGCATATCGACACGCTACCACCGCTGGCATAATTTTGATTACCGCAAAAGTTTTGCGTCAATCCGCTCAGCTTACCTTGGAGTTGCTTCCTGGCCGGAAGGTGATCAACGTGCTTCATGGGCACACTTCGCCCTGCAGACAGAAAACCCCGGACAATATCACCACCTTAATATAAATACGCCTATTGAGCGCCAGATAGAGTGGTTGCGGCGCATCAAACCTGATTATTTGCAAACCTATCCGTCTAATGCCCGCGCACTCGCCCTTGCATTTGAAAAGGACGCAGAGCCAATAAAATTTGACGGTATTTTGACTTATTCCGAAATGCTGACGCCAGAAAATCGTGCCACCATATCGCGCATATTTGGCTGTAATCTCGCCGATGCTTATAGTTCCAGGGAAATTGGGCATATAGCATTGCAATCCCCCTTGAGCGACAATTGGCTGGTGCAGTCTGAAGTCACTTACCTGGAAATTCTCAATGAAGAAGATCAGCCCTGTGAACCTGGTGAGATGGGGCGCGTTGTGGTGACACCGCTACATAATTATGCCCATCCGCTCATTCGCTACGATTTGGGGGATTACGCCACATTAGGCACTAAAGATGCATCCGCACTTCCCTACCCTGTACTGACCAAAATCCACGGGCGAATACGCAATATGTTTAAATTTCCCGGAGGCGTTTTGATACAACCGGATTTCAAACCTATGAGTATTCAACGCTTTTTAAACCCGAAGCAGTGGCAGGTAGCACAGATTGGAGACACAGTCCTGGAAATCAGACTTGTGCCGGGAGATGACCCTTCCAGGATGGATACCGAGGGTATGGACCAGTATATTCGCGACCTGCTGGATATGGACCTGACCATCAACTACAAGTTTGTAACAGAATTGACAAATCCCCGCACCGGCAAGCACGAGGATTATATCTGTGAGATATGAATATCCATCACCGAGTGATTTTCCCGATAATTCCGCAGATAAAAAGAAGCTATATTGCCCCACGCCGTTGGTCAGATTACCAACAGGCAAGATATCTCAATCTATTAGACTGGGCCTTCAGTCACAGGCGGCGGATCTGCAGTCACCGGTGCAGTAAAGGCATTACGAATCAGCGTATTTAAAAAGTTCATCGGGTCATCTTCACGATCACGCCTGATCAAAGACTTCTGTGCGCCTCCGAAATAATAACGCACCCCGGCCAAAACCCGGCGATGGTCCTTGTTACCAAACT
>CAZJUF010000051.1:0-11922 GCA_964549055.1 uncultured Hyphomicrobiales bacterium
ATTTATCGCAACGCCTATGTCCATGGGGCTGCGATTGGCCGGGCTGGTTGAATTTGGCAAACTTGATGCACCACCCGATTATGCCCGCGCCGAAACCTTTTTAAAACATGCAAAAACCCTGTTCCCGGACGTGCAGACAAAAGAATATACCGTATGGATGGGACAGCGGCCAACGTTACCCGACAGCTTACCGGTGGTTGGCGGATCGCCCCATTTTGATAATGTTTTTTTCGCCTTCGGCCACCAGCATCTCGGCCTTACTGCGGGCCCCAAGACCGGTCGATTGATTGCCGATCTGATTGCGGGCCGAAAACCGAATATAGATTTATCCCCCTTTCGCGTTGATCGGTTTTAGAGTATCGATACTGTGGTATAAGAGCTTCAGCGATTACAAAAACATAGTGATGTGATGTCTGTACACGATAAAAATGATGATAACAGCGAGGCTCAGGGCTCGCCTGACTTTGATGATGATTTTCAGGGTAAACTGGATGATCTGTTCGTCTGGCGCCGCGATGTCCGGCATTTTCGAACCGATCCGGTCTCCGACGAATTGATTGACGAATTGCTGGATGCAGCCGCATTAGCGCCTTCAGTAGGCAATTCGCAGCCGTGGCGCTTTGTCAGTGTGGAACAGGAAGAACGGCGCGAACAAATACGCGGTATTTTTGCAAGTTGTAATCGCGAGGCACTGGAAGATTATCGCGGCGAAAAGGCCAAGCTTTATGCCTCCCTCAAGTTAGCCGGCCTAAAGCAGGCCCCGGTTCATCTGGCAGTTTTCGTTGATACATCAACGCAAACCGGATCAGGACTTGGTCGCAAAACCATGCCGGAAACTTTGCAGTATTCTACCGTGCTGGCGGTTCATACCCTGTGGTTGGCCGCGCGCGCCCGCGGCATTGGTGTGGGCTGGGTGTCAATCATCGATCCTGAAGAAGTACGTGCGGTGTTGGATGTTCCCGACAGCTGGGAGCTGGTCGGGTACTTGTGTGTGGGCTATCCGGTGGAAGAACACGCTGTGCCCGAACTGGTGCGTCAGGGCTGGCAGGACCGCGATAATGCTGCGCGCATTTTGCACAAGCGTTAAACGACAATTCCATAAAACCCGACAACAACAGCCAGGATCAGTAGGCCGGTAATGTAAAGGCGCAAAGCCATTTTAATGTCATTTTGGTCAATTTTTTTGCGCCCGATTTGATTTATCCAGGGTTCATTATCTGATTTACCTTCGTATGTACGCGGGCCCGACAAGGCAATATCAAGTCCGCCCGCCATAGCAGCTTCGGGCCATCCGGCATTGGGAGAACGATGTTTTGCAGCATCTTCGCCAATAGTGCTCCAGGCATATTTTGCTGCCCCGACACCATGAATAAAAGCGACGGAGATTACACAAAAGATTGCCGTAATTCTGGAGGCGGGAAGATTGACAAGATCGTCCAGACGCGCCGTGGCTTTGCCAAAATCAAGGTGACGATCGGTTTTATGGCCAATCATCGAATCGGCCGTATTGATCACCTTGTAGACAATCAGACCGGGCAGCCCGGCAACGAGATACCAGAATGCCGGGGCAACAACGCCATCGGAGAAATTTTCAGCCAGACTTTCAATTGCCGCGCGCGCAATACTGGCTCGGTCAAGGGTTTGCGGGTCGCGGCCAACAATCTGGCCAACAGCCAATCGCGCTTCGCTCAAATCAGCATTTTCAAGCTTTTCAGCGACCCTAGCCACATGATCATAAAGACTGCGGCCCGACAAAAAGATCGCCACCACGACCGCTTCAATACCCCACGCCAAAGCAAGGCCATCAATCAAATATTGCAATAAAAGCCCAAAAGCAGCACCGAAAATTACGAGAAAAATCAGTGCATACACGCCTTTTTTCTGCCGCTGCGTTTGGTCATCCGTTGAGATGTTAAAGCGCTCATCCAGTTTGCTGATAACATAGCCTATCCACACCACCGGATGAGATACCTTGCGCCAAAGCCAATCGGGGTCACCGATGATTGCATCAATTATCAGGGCTGAAAACAGGGCTGAAAAATGAAAACTCATGGCTATGACGCTTTTGGACTGTAATCGATAATATGCGCAAATGAGCCCATGACGCACCCGCGCCTGTGCCCCATGGCACCAAGAGACGTTCCGGTTGCATCAACCGCTCTAAACAAACGGCCACCTTCTTGCTGTGTCGTTACGCTGGCATAATGAAATTCGTGCGCTGATAATTCCTGCGTCCATATGGTGTCACCGTCACAAGGTGTCAGCCTGCGATAGCCCAGATGCAGCTTGCGCTCGGCAAAGCTGGTGCTGACAGGTAGCAATCCGGCCATGGCATGACCAACGCCTTGCGCATCTGTCAAACCTTCGCCTAAAACCATATAGCCGCCACACTCGCCATAGATCAGCACGTTTGAATTTGCCGCCTCGCGCAGACCATCGAGAAAAACCTGATTGGCACCAATGCAACCGGCATGAAGCTCGGGATAGCCGCCGGGCAAAAAAATTGCATCGCTGTCTTTGGCAGGAGCTTCATTGGCAAGGGGCGAGAAAAAGGAAATCCCGGCCCCGGCATTTTGCCAGTGTTGCAAAAAATGCGGGTAGGTGAATTCAAAGGCTATGTCGCGGGCAATGGCAATATTCTGCCCCAGCGGCGGCAGGGAATTATTGCAGGGTTCAAGCGGCCCCGGTTTTAACGGCTGCGCCAGCCTAGCCAGCAGATCAAGATCGAGATTTTCACTAATGTGCGCTGCCACGCTGGCAACAAAATCCTCAAGGTTCTCATGTTCGCCAGCCTGCACAAGGCCAAGATGGCGATGGGGCAAACTGAGGGCATCATCGCGCCGAAGCGCGCCAATCACCGGAATTTCAAGCGGAGCCAGTGCTTCGCACAGCATTTTTTTGTGGGCATCGCTGCCGACAGAATTGAGGATAATTCCAGCAATTTGGCATTTCTGGCGGTGGCTGGCAAAACCTCTGGCAACAGCGGCAATAGAGTGAGACTGCGAGGCTGCATCCATAACCAGAATAACCGGCAGATTGAGCATTTCGGCCAAATCAGCACTTGATCCGGTGCCATCACGCGCACCATCGAACAGGCCCATCATGCCTTCCACAATCAGCAGGTCATTGGTATCAGTTGCAAGGTTCGCCAACGACATCAGGGTCTGTTCTCGCATGGCCCAGGGGTCGAGGTTGAAACACCTGTTGGCACCTGCGGCGAGATGAAACCGGGGATCGATATAATCCGGTCCAGCTTTGGCTGAGGCGACTTTGTGTCCGGCCTCAATCAGTGCTCTGATAAGCCCCAGCGTCACCGTGGTCTTGCCACAGCCACTGGCTGGCGCTGCTATCAACAGGCCGCGCATCAATCCTCACCAGCGTTTCGGCCAGCGGCTTCACGCGCTTTTTCGAGCCAGTTCAATGCGGTTCTAAAGCGCACCACCTCACCAATGACAACAATTGCCGGTGGCGCAATCCCGCTTTCCTCAATCGCTTGCGGCAATTGTGCCAAAGTGGTTTCGACCACCTGCTGGCCGGGCAGGCTGGCGTCGGCGACAATGGCAGCTGGTTCATCGCCTGAGCGTCCGCCATCCAGTAATTTCCGGGTAATCTGGGGGGCGTGTTTGAGCGCCATATAGATCACCAGAACCTGCGAGCCACGGGCAATCTGCGCCCAGTCGACACCATGAGGCACCTGGCCATTAGCATCATGGCCGGTAATAAAAGTCACCGTCTGGTTGGTGTCGCGGTGGGTTACCGGAATACCGGCGTAGGCCAGCCCGCCAATGCCAGCGGAAATTCCCGGGACAATGCGAAAGGGGATATTGCTTTCAACCAGACTTAAAGCTTCTTCACCGCCGCGGCCAAAGACAAAAGGATCGCCGCCCTTGAGGCGCAACACGCGTTTGTTTTCGCGCGCAAGTTCAATCAGGCGCAAGGATATATCGCGCTGTTTGGGCGAAGGCTTGCCGCCGCGCTTGCCGGCATATTCGATAATTGCTCCATCGCGGGCAAATTTCAGAATTTCAGGATTGACCAGAGCATCATGAATAACCACGTCTGCGTGGCGCAAGCCATGCAGGGCCAGCAGCGTCACCAGACCGGGGTTTCCGGGGCCAGCACCGGTAAGCCAGACCCAGCCCGGCTCGAAGGGTGGCATATTGTCAAAAGGATCAATCATTATGCGATTACACTACACTATATTCAGGTTTGTGACCTAGCTTTGATGATCTATAACAGTGGTTATGAGCCGCAAGCCACAACAAAAATTACGTCAGGGATGGACAACGGGAGCGTGCGCAACGGCGGCCACCCGAGCAGCTTTAACAGCACTCATAACCGGTGAGTTTCCCGACCCGGTCACCATCACCCTGCCCAAAGGCCAGACGCCCGCATTTGCTCTTGCGCGGGAGGAAAAAAATATGGATTGGGCCAGCGCCAGTATCATTAAAGATGCAGGTGATGATCCCGATGTCACCCATCAGGCATTGATTACCTCCACCGTGCGTTTTGGCGAAGCGGGCAGCGGCATCATATTCAAGGCGGGTAAAGGTGTGGGCATGGTAACCAAGGCCGGTTTGCCAATAGCGCCGGGAGAACCCGCCATAAACCCGGTGCCGCGTTTGATGATGCAACAAGTTATTGAGGAAATTGCCCTGAAGCACAATGTCTCCAGCGATGTGGAGATAGAAATTTCAGTTGCCGACGGGGAAAAGCTCGCACAAAAGACCTGGAACCCGCGGCTGGGCATTATCGGTGGAATATCTATTCTGGGGACAACGGGAATTGTCCATCCGTTTTCGTGTTCGGCCTGGATACACTCCATTCACAGCGGCATTGATGTGGCGCGTGCCAACGGCTTTGACCATATGGCCGGTGCCACTGGTTCGACATCTGAAGCCGTGGTTAAAAAGCTCTATAATCTGCCTGATTTTGCCTTGATTGACATGGGTGATTTTGCCGGCGGCATGTTGAAATATCTACGCAGAAACCCGGTGCCAAAAGTTACCATAGCCGGTGGCTTTGGCAAACTCACCAAGCTCGCACAAGGCTATCTCGATTTGCATTCGGGCCGTTCTCAAGTGTCGTTTGACTGGTTGGCCGATGCGGTTAAACAGGTGGGCGGAAATTCCGATCTACAGGCACATGCCGAACAGGCCAATACAGCTATGGAAGTATTGACGATGGCGCAAAAAAGCGACCTGCCGCTGGCGCAATATGTGGCTGATAAAGCCCGCATGACCGCATTGGATACTTTGCGCGGCGCACCCATTGAAGTTGAGGTAATCGTCATTGATCGCCAGGGGGAGATTGTCGGTCGTGCCCACTGAAACCATCCTCATTTTAGGCGGCACCCGCGATGCACTTGAGCTGGCAGCGGCACTGAATCAGGATTACAGAACCATCACCTCGCTCGCCGGTCGCACAAAATTGCCGAAAACGCCCGCTGGCGAATTGCGTGTTGGCGGCTTTGGCGGTGCCAAGGCCTTAAGCGATTATCTGATGTCGGAAAACATCGACGCCATTGTCGATGCCACCCATCCGTTTGCCGCCACAATTTCCAGCAATACCGCCGAGGCCGCAACTTTGGCAAATATCCCCCGCATCATGCTGCAAAGGCCACCGTGGCAGGCGGGAGCGGGTGATAATTGGGAAAATTTTCCTGACCTGCAGACCGCAGCGATGAACCTGAAGTCCAACACACGCTGCTTCCTGACCATCGGGCGGCAGGAACTTGGAGCTTTCAAATCTCGCGGCGATGCCTGGTTTTTAGTGCGCATGATTGACGCACCGACAACGCCCTTGTCTTTAGGCAGCTATGAGGTGATCACCGGCCTGCCCCGGGCAAGCGTCAGCGATGAAAAAAACCTGATGCAAAGGTATAATATTGACACGCTGATTACAAAAAACAGCGGTGGCGCTCTGTCCGCTGCAAAACTTGAAGCCGCACGGAACCTGGGGCTCAGGGTCATGATGATCCAGCGTCCACAGGTGCCGGCGGGAGATGTTGTGGAAACGGTGGCGGCGGTGGAACGGTGGCTGGTAAATCGTTAGGTTTTTACCGAACCCTTGTTCTTTTTCTTCTTCGGCCGCAACACATGAACATGGTCAGCATGATAAAGGGCTGAATCACGGAAGCCTTCAGCGTCCAGTGCAGGGCCGACGAAAATCAGGGCGGTGCGGGTGAGTTTTTCTTTGCGCACTTTTTTGCGGATATCCTTGAGTGTGCCGTGAATAAACATCTGGTCGGGCCAGCCGACGCGATAGGCGATGATGACCGGGCAGTCTTCACCGTAAAGCGGACTTAAATCCTCCTCGATCTTTTTCAGGTTTCTGACCGAGAGGTGGATAACAAGCGTTGCTCCTGATTTGCCCAACGTGGTTAGTTCTTCACCCTCAGGCATTTTTGACGATTTCATTGCCGTGCGCGTGAGGATGATGCTCTGGCAGATTTCGGGTATGGTGAGTTCCATGCCTAACGCTGCCGCTGCCGCCGAATAGGCTGATACACCCGGTGTCACATCATAGGGAATATCAAGGGCTTTCAGGTGCCGGATCTGTTCAGCAATAGCACCATAAAGTGCCGGATCACCGGAATGAACCCGGGCGATGTCGAGGCCTTTTGCGTGGGCCTGTTTTATTTCCGCTATAATGTCGCCAAGCGTTAAAGGGGCCGTGTCGATGACCCTTGCTCCTTTGGGCGCAGCGGCTACCACCGCTTCAGGAACTAACGATCCCGCATACAGACACACCTCGCAGGTTTCGATCAATCGTTGCCCGCGCACTGTAATAAGATCGGGATCGCCGGGGCCGGCACCTATAAAATGTACTGTCATGGTTGAGAAATTTTCTTTGAATACCCACGCGGGGTGTAGACCGACATCTTGCCGTTGCCGCGCAAAAAAGCCTTTGATTGTGACGAGCCGACAATGACAACCGTCAACATGTCGACATCATTGATATCAAGGTTGTGTAACGTCACCGTGCGTATATTTTCCTGCGCGCGGCCCAGGTTTGTTGCCAGAATAACGGGGGTATCGTTGGGGCGATGTTGCAACAGTATCTGACGTGCTGCTTCAAGTTGTGTGCGGCGGCGTTGCGACACCGGGTTATAAAAGGCAATGACAAAATCACCCTGGGCGGCAGCTGTAATGCGCTGTTCAATCGTCTGCCACGGGGTGAGAAGATCAGACAGGGAGATCGTACAAAAATCATGACCCAAAGGTGCACCGGCACGTGCCGCTGCCGCCTGCAAGGCTGAAATCCCCGGCGCATTAATGATTTTTACCCGTTTTGCCGCATCACTCACACCTTCTTGTTCAGGTGTGCGATCCAGCAACTCATACACCAGCGCTGCCATGGCATAAATACCGGCATCGCCCGAACAGATCAGGGCAACGCGGTTGCCTTTACCGGCGAGTTCCAGAGCTTCACGGCAACGTTCTGTTTCTGCGCCGAGGGGAAAATCATGACGTGTCTTGCCTTTCGTCGCTGCGCCTAAAAGATCGAGATAAAGCGAATAGCCAATAAGATGATCAGCGCGACTAATCAGGGTATCAGCCTCAGGCGTGCGCCACGCACTTTGTCCCGGACCGATGCCGATTACATAAAGCTCTCCCGCCATTTTGCCGATATTCTCAGCTTTGAGAGGTTCCGGGGCCAGGGCTATCGCGCAGGTGGCGCGCTTTGATTTTTGCTTGGGTACAATCAACTCGCCAGCGGTTCCCGCAGCTGCCAGTGCTGCACCTTCGCAAACTCCGTGACAGCCAACTTCTGCAAACACAATATCGGATGGATTTTTGAGCCGTGGGGTTTCGGCCTCAAGTTCTCCGGCATCGAAAAACCGCGCCTCGACACCGAAATGATCGGCCAGTTCCAATATGCAGGTCTCATCTGCTTTGAGGTCGATTGAAGTTATCGCGGCTATGGACTGTGGTGCCAGTTGATGCTGATCAAGCGTTTTTTCACACAAGGCAATGAGTTCGTCAGCCGAACACCCGCGCTCACACCCGACCCCCAACACCAGTTGCCGGGGATGGTAGATCAGTTCGTTTGCTGCCGGTTGACGAGTATGGTGCGTGACAGTGAGTTGTACTTTACCTGCTGGTGAAAATGGTATTGAGGAGGCTTCGAGCCAGGGAGCCGAGCCTGTCAATTTAGCTGCCTCGCCGTCGAGCAAGGCAGCCGTTACAGATTTCATATTTTGCGGGTTGGCCAGCATCCAGCCGTCAGGCTGATCATCAAGTGCTACATTGAGGCTGACGTCACTGGCCGTGGTGATGGCTGCATGGCCTCCGAATATTTTTGCTAATTTCTGTGCCAGTCGATTGGCACCATGATGGCCGCCAAGCAAGGGCACGCAACTGGCTCCGTCCGGTGACAGTGCCAGCACCGGTGGCTCCTTTTGTTTGTCTGACAATGCGCGGGCTGTCGCCCTGATGAGAATTCCGGCGGCGCAAATCCCGATGAGAGCATGGCCGGCCATAAACAGGGTGCGGATATGTTCCATCGTTTGGTCGAATTCAACATCGCATCCGGCAACGCGACCATGAATTTTGGCACCAGGGAAATGCGGTTTGATCTTTTGCGCCAGTTCGAGACCGCTTTGGTTCAAAACGATAATAACGGGGGCTTTTAGCTCATCCATGTTTCACCGCCGCGATAGACTAAAATCATGGAAAAATAAGGCGCTTTGTCTATGTTGGCTTGCGACAGCCGGACAATTTTCTGGTTGGGCAAACTGGCTCTTTCCACGTAACCCGCCCGCTCAAGCAGATTGAGCTCGTCGAGAATTGAATAGATCTTGTCGTAATGCCTGCCGATTTTAATAATAGCTGCGGCATCTGTTTTCTCCAGCTGCCGTTTAATCTGGTCTGCCGCCAAAGGTGCCGGGATAATCGTCAAGACATCATTGCGCGCTGCCAGGGGGCGTCCAAATTCTGCCGCGCACGCCATCAGCGAGGACACACCGGGAACGATTTCTATTCTGTATTGCGCATTAAGGCGGGCATAGAGATACATGAACGAGCCGTAGAAAAACGGATCGCCCTCGCACAAAACGGCAACGTCTTCGCCGCAATCCAGGTGGTGAGCAATTGTCTTCGCAGCCTCATCATAAATTTCCTGCGCCGGAAATCTCTGTGTGCGCATGGGGATAATAATGGGGATTTCGGTTGCATCTTCCCGGATATATTCAGTGACGATTTCACGGGCAAAACTGGGGCCGGTATCGGGCTCCGGGTAGGCGATAATTTTTGCAGCGCTCAAAATTCTGTGCGCCTTGAGCGTCATCAATTCGGGATCTCCCGGCCCGACACCCAATCCATAAAGTGTTGCGGTCATGGCTTGACGACACTCCATTGAGTTACCGGCCTCAAGGGTCGCCAGCTGCGATATTGCCCAATAGGTTGCGCGTGCGAAATGCTGATCCGGGTGAGCTCGCCACCATGAGCAAGAGAAAGCTCGTTTAATCGGGCTTCACCTTCAAGTGTTACAGCATTCGCCACCAGACGGCCCTGCGCTGACAGCACATTCCAGCAATGATCAAACAGCCCCGGTGTGGTGATGCCACCGCCGATAAATATCGCATCGGGAGCACTTGCATTTTCCAAACATTCTGGTGCTGTACCCGAAACAACTTCCAGAAAAGGCGTTCCCAGGGCATTGGCATTGTCAGCAATCATCTGCAAGCGCGTCTGATTTTGCTCAAAGGTAATAGCGCGGGCATTTTTTGCCGCTCGCATCCACTCGATGGCAACAGAGCCGCACCCCGCCCCCACATCCCACAATAACGCACCGGGAAAAGGCGCAAGATTTGCCAGCGTAATGGCGCGCACTTCGCGTTTGGTCAGTTGGCCATCATGGATAAAAGCGTCATCTGGCAACCCGGGAGTTTTGGGGCGAATACTGGCGTTTGTCCCGGCAATACATTCAACGGCGATGGTATTAAAATCGGCGATGTCTGGTGCTTCCCAGTCTTCTGCCGAAGCTTCAACCCGGCGCTCGGTGTTGCCCCCCATATGTTCGAGGACCGTCATTTTACTGCTGCCAAAGCCGCGATCACACAACATATCGGCAACGGCTTCCGGGGTGGTGCGGTCGTGGCTTAAAATCAAAATACACGCTTTTGGGGCGAGGGCTGAGTGAAGAAGTTCCAGCGGGCGGCCATGCAATGTTACGCATTCAACCTGGTTCAGCGCCCAGCCTAATCTGGCACATACAAGAGAAAATGCCGAGGGTGAAGGCACGATGGTGATCTCGTCTATGGGCACACGTTTGACCAGTGAGTTGGCAATGCCAAACCACAGAGGATCACCCGTAGCCAGCACGCAGACTCGTTTATCCTTGTGCGAGATAATTTCATCCAGAGTTGCAGAAAGTGGCGTTGCCCAGGTGATGCGCGGCCGGGCATCCACACCTGCCATTGCCAGATGGCGCTTGCCGCCAACGAGGATATCCGCTGCCTCTATCAGGCTGCGCGTAGCCGGTGGCAAGGCCTCTATGCCATCTTCACCAATTCCAACGATAGACAACCATTTGCTCATGATGTCATCGCTTCAATGGCGATGGCATTAAAAGCGCCCGAGGCCATGGCACTGCCGCCGCGTCTGCCAGCCAAGCAAATAAACGGCACGTTGTGTGGGTTTGCAGCCAGTGCCTGCTTGGATTCAGCCGCACCAACGAAGCCTACGGGAAAGCCCAGAATGGCTGCTGGTTTTGGACAGCCGTCTGCGAGCAATTCCAGTAGTCTGAACAAGGCGGTAGGCGCATTGCCAATGACGACGATGGCATCCTTTAAATAAGGTTGCCACAAATCAACCGCTGCTGCGGAACGTGTGGTGCTTTCAATCCGGGCCAGTTCCGGCACATTTTCCCGGTTAAGTGTGCAGATAACTTCGGTGTCCGGGTTCGGAAATCTGGGAATAATTCCGGCTTTGACCATTTCGCAGTCGACCAGAACTGGTGAACCATTGGCCAGCGCGGTTGTTGCCGCCTGCACCACTGTGGACGAATAGCTGAGGTCATCAATGACATCAATCATACCGCAGGCATGAATAAGCCTTGTTGCCACCGACACCAGATTTTCAGGCAACAATGAAAAATCAACCTCATCACCGATTGTCTGGAACGATGCTGCATAGATGGCTTCTGGATCTTTTAGATATGGCAGGGACATCGAAAATTTCCCTAGTCTTCTGTCATGGTTCTTGGCCCCAGAGGATGGTCGGCGTGGGGGTAAGGATGATGGTGGTGGTCATGGTCATGGCCATGATCATGATCATGAGAGTGGTCATGATTGTGTTCACTATTGTTTATGCCCTCCACATGATGGTGATGGCTTTCCTGGGGCAGACCCACTTCGGCTTCGAACCCCAGTACTTGTGTGCGGTATTTGCACATCTGGCAGTTCATGTTGTTGTCGCCGGTAAGAATTTCCTCGACCCGGTGTTTGAACACATCCAGCACCAGAGGATGATCATTAAGATAGCCTGCTTTGACAAATTCTATCTCCGGGTGCAGGGCTGCAACCTTGTCGGTATAATCATAAATCCGCTGCACCAAAATGCCGGTAAAAAGGAAATATGGAAAAACGATAATGCGCTTGTAGCCCAGTTTTGCCGCATGTTCGAGACCGGGGGCAACGAGCGGAAAAGTGACACCGGAATAACACGTCTCGCCCCAGCCAAATCCCATACCTTCCCACAACATGCGCATGACTTTAGAGGCGTTGGAATTGGCATCGGGATCAGATGCGCCACGCCCCACAACCATGAGCAGGGTTTCGGTCAGAGGCACCTCGGTATCGCAGGCGTCAATGGCTTCTTGAATGCGATCGCTGGCGGCTTTGATCATGCGCAGATCAATGCCCAGTTCGCGGCCATATTCTATTGTGATATCGGGATGGTTGGCGGCGTAAGTATT
>CAZJUF010000052.1:0-5778 GCA_964549055.1 uncultured Hyphomicrobiales bacterium
TTTACGCAAGCGGCAATCGACGAATTGAGCAAGAGTTGAAAATCAGTGCTGGGAGGCAAATCAATGGCGAAAAAAGCGACTAAAAAGCCTAAAAAAAAGCAGACCAAGAAACTCAATAACATTTCTGACATCAGGCGGTTTTTTCATCGCAACGAACGGCCGATTTTCTTCATCAGCGCCACCAATTTCAACCTGCTCGGCATTGATGAATGGTGCCGCAATTTCAAATATATTTCCTACATCGACTGCTTCGATGGCCGCCATCCAAACGTCTTTGTGCCGACGGAAAAAGAGCATCCAGAGTTTGAATCCATCGAAGACATAAACGCCTATCTGCTAGAGCACAAAGAAGTCATCGATCTGATTAAATCAAGCAAGGGACGTCCGAAAATTGTCTTCCTGATGTTCGACAAGCGCATCGAAAAAATCTGCCGGGAACTGAAATATGACGTGTGGTTTCCCAAAGCTGCCTTGCGCGAAAAAATCGACCACAAAATCGAAACCGTCCGCATCGGCAATGCCGCAAAAGTGCCCAGCGTACCCAATGTGTTGAGCAAAATTGACAGCTGGGAACATCTGGTCAAGCTGTCCAAACCTGTGGGCCAGGATATGGTGCTGCAATCAGCCTTTGGTGACAGCGGCCACACAACTTTCTTCATCAAAAGCGAAAAAGATTTCAGGCGCTACGAACAAAAAATCGTTGGTCAGGGCGAAATCAAGATCATGAAGCGCATTGATTGCCGTGGCTCGGCCATTGAAGCCTGCGCCACTAAAGAAGGCACAATGGTAGGCCCGCTGATGACCGAACTTGTCGGCTTCAAGCAATTGACGCCGTATCGTGGCGGCTGGTGTGGCAATGAAATCTTCCCCGGAGCTTTTACTGAAGACATTCGCGAAAAAACCCGTAAATACACCGAACAATTTGGCAATCAACTGGCCAAAGAAGGTTATCGCGGTTATTTCGAACTCGATTTCCTCATCGACAAAAATGATGGCGAAGTCTACCTCGGTGAATGTAACCCGCGCGTGACCGGTGCCAGCTCAATGACCAATCATGCAGCCTTCGCCCATGCGGACGCTCCGCTATTCCTGTTCCACCTGCTCGAATTTTCCGATGTCCCCTTTAATCTTGATGTCGCCGAACTCAACCGCCGCTGGGCGGATCGCGACAATATTGATGACTGGTGCCAGATGATCATCAAACACACGGAAGACAGTGTCGACATCCTCACGCAAGCACCCGAAAGCGGCATCTGGAAATTGTTGCCGGACGGAACAGTTGAATTTGACCGCTTTGATTATCATCGCCGCGCTGTCGGCAGCGAGCAGGAAGCATTTTTCCTGCGTATTTCCAACGTTGGTGATTATCGCTACGAAGGTGCCGATCTTGGCATCCTGATTACCCGTGGCCGCGCCATGGGCAAAGGGTTCCATCTCAATAACCGGGCCAAGCAATGGATTGAGGGTATGAAATCCCAGTTCAAAGCAGCGCCCCTGCCCGCCGCTGAACCTGTGTCCTTAAGCGATCCAGCCTTCAAGATTATGTAATAGTACGCTTCATGGATCTTGTTTTTGAAACCATATTTGAGACCGCGCCCGGAAGTCTCTGGCAACATCAGTTCCAAAGGTTCTGGCCAGCCTACCGGCGATGGTTTTTGAGCGAAGGCATCTCCGGCCGCCAGACCTATCTGGCCGGGTTGCGGGCGTTAAAAGCCCACATGCCCGAACTTGTCCCGACCTATGAGACCTTGTGCGAACTGGCCGGTGGTGGCGATCTGGCAGCGCGGTTTTTGAGCTTTTACCGTCCTCCGCTCTACCTTTCCGGCTGCTCCCAGGCAGTCTGGCTCGGCAATGAACCGATGCTGGTGCGTAATTATGATTATGATCCCAACCTGTGCGATGGCATCATTCTCGACAGCGCCTGGAACGGCAGGCGCGTGATTGCCATGTCTGATGGCATGTGGGGTGTGGTCGATGGCATGAATGACGCAGGACTGGCCATATCATTGACTTTTGGTGGTCGCCGCGTGGTTGGAGACGGCTTCGGTGTGCCGTTAATCCTGCGCTATATTCTGGAGTTTTGCGACACCACCAAACAAGCCATTGCGGTGTTAAAGCGCGTGCCGTGTCATATGGCCTACAACATTACCATGGTTGATCGCAGCTCAGCTTATGCAACAGCGTATTTGTCTCCTGACCGCGACGTGGTCATTTCCAACACCCGCGTTGCCACCAACCATCAGGAGCATGTGGAATGGCATCAACATGCCCGCACTACGGCTACGGTGGAACGTGAACGCTTTTTGCTCCAGCGCCTCACCATGCACGAAGAACCCGCTGACAGGTTCATCGCCGCATTCTTGAAACCACCGCTTTATTCCACCAGTTATTCCAAAGGCTTTGGCACCATCTACACCTCAGTTTACTGGCCCGCCCGGGGTATGGCTGAATTCCACTGGCCCGGTGACATCTGGAAACACAAGCTTGGCGAGACCGCCAATGAGCGCCGCCATATACGCTACCCCGATGGCCTGGTGGCTTAGAACCAATCAACACAATATGAAATTCAGGAAACTCAATGGCTGACATTTTTTCACTCGACAATCTTTTAACACTGGCAATGCTGGTCCTGCTACAGGCGGTTTTGGGGTTTGACAACCTATTGTACATTGCCCTTGAATCGAAACGCGTCGCCCCAAAATCCCAGGCCCGCGTGCGCCGGTTAGGCATCATCATCGCCCTTGTTTTACGTGTGGTTTTGCTGTTGGCCCTGACCCAGGCCGTGCAATATTTCCAGACACCGTTCTTCTCACTGAAACTGCCCGGCATATTCGAGATCACTTTAAATTTTCACAGTCTCATTGTCCTCGCAGGCGGCGTATTTATCATTTACGCGGCAACCAAGGAAATAGTTCACATGCTGTCTGTCGACGATCTGGGGGGAGCGACTGATACCTCGAAGTTACGCTCGGTAACCACGGCGGTAACCTGGATTGTGGCCATGAACGTGGTGTTTTCCTTCGATTCCATTCTGTCAGCCATGGCCCTGACCGACAAGTT
Source organism: uncultured Hyphomicrobiales bacterium (assembly GCA_964549055.1). Taxonomy (GTDB): domain Bacteria; phylum Pseudomonadota; class Alphaproteobacteria; order Rhizobiales; family JAJFHR01; genus JAJFHR01. The sequence continues at coordinate 3,061 of CAZJUF010000052.1, forward strand.
CTGGATCATGGCGCTGGCGGTGGTTATTTCCGGGATTTTGATGTTGTTGCTGGTGGATAACGTGGCGGAATTTTTGACCAAAAACCGCATGTACGAAGTGCTCGGCCTGTTTATTCTGTTCATTGTCGGCATACTGCTGCTGTCCGATGGCGGCAAACTCGCACAACTGTCCTTTTTCGACTACCCGATCGAACCGATGGCCAAATCAACATTTTACTTCGTCATTGCCGTTCTGGTCATCGTCGATGTCATTCAGGGTCGCTACCAGAAAAAACTCGACCGCCAGCGAAAACGCGGGCGATAAAACGTCAGCAATACGCCGGGTATTGCTGACATATCCGGGCGACCCTGGCGGCTACTTCTGCACCAATGGTGCGGGCCTGCCCGCCAGCTTCGGCCTCAATAAGATCAGCAATCATGTTGCCCACATCAGCAATGTCCTCTTCACCCAACCCGCGTGTGGTAACAGCCCCAACGCCTAGTCTCAAACCAACCCATTCAGACGGCTTGACGTTGTCAAAAGGTATCGGGTTTTTGTTGGACGTTAGATGGCCTGCAGCAAGTGCATCCTGCGCACGCTGGCCATTGATGCCGCTGGTGGACAGATCGAGCAGAACAATATGCGTATCGGTTCCATCACTGACAATCTTCACACCGCGCTGCATGAGTGTTTCAGCCAGTCTGACCGCATTGGCTTTGAGCTTTTTGCCATAGAGCTTGAACTCCGGTTGCAAAGCTTCCCCCAGACACACAGCCTTGGCGGCAATAATCTGGCTGTGCAGACTGCCCTGCACACCGGGAAAGACGGCTGATTGCAGTTTCTTTTCCCATGTCAGATTGTTGGAAAGAATTAACCCGCCGCGTGGACCACGCATGGTTTTGGTGGTGGTGCAGGTGACTATATCGGCATGCGGCAGGGGTGAGGGATGAACGCCCGCTGCCACCAGTCCGGCAAAATGCGCCATATCAACAAGGAACATCGCCCCCGCTTTGTCAGCAATAGTGCGCAAACGCTGAAAATCAATTTCACGCGGGTATGCCGAGCCACCGGTAATCAGCAAGGCCGGTTTAAATTCCATCGCCTGACGCTCAACCGCGTCATAGTCAATCCTGCCGGTTGCGGCATCAACATTGTAATGTGCAGCTTCAAACCAGCGCCCGGACAGATTAGGCGGTGCGCCATGGCTCAAATGCCCGCCAGCCTGAAGACCGAGGCTCAAAATACGATCCCCCGGCTTTAACAGGGCAAAAAACACTGCCTGATTGGCCTGCGTCCCCGAATGCGGTTGCACATTGACATACGCGCAATCAAACAATTCTTTGGCCCGGTCAATGGCGGCTTGTTCGGCCACATCCATAAACTCACCGCCACCATGAAACCGGTTGCCGGGATAGCCCTCAAGCGTCTTGTTGGTGATCTGGTGACCCAGAGCATCGAGCACCGCACGGCTCACCATGTTTTCCGAAGCAATCAATTCCAGTTGGGTTTCCTGACGATGGGCTTCGTCCTCCAGCGCCTGGGCAATAAGCGCATCAGTATGCTGCAAGGACGTGTTGAAAAAACTGTTGGCCATCGGTTTTCCTTCGCCTGAAAATATGTGATGAATGGCAGATTCGAAACTATCTGCCCCTAACACGGCAATAAAGCCACTTGCAACCGGGAAATTTTCAATGCCGCGTTTTGCTGCAAACCTGACAATGATGTTCAACGAAGTCGCGTTTCTCGACCGTTTTGCCGCCGCGGCAAAAGCAGGTTTCAAGGGCGTCGAAATTCTGTTCCCTTATGATTTTCCATCTGACGTTATGGCTGAACAGTTGCATCGTCACGGTCTTCAACAGGTGTTACTCAATTCGCCAGCGGGTAACTGGCAGGCCGGTGAGCGCGGACTGGCGTGTCTTCCCGGCCGCGAAGCTGAATTCGAAGACAGTCTCGAAATAATGTTGGCCTATGCTGACGTTCTCGACTGCAAGCAGATACATATGCTGGCGGGCGTGCCACCACCGGGGTGTTCACCGCATCGGGCCAAAGATACTTATATCAACAACCTGGCCAAGGCTGCGGGAATTTGCCGCCACCACGGCATCACGGTCTTGATTGAGCCGATAAATCATGGCGACATGCCGGGGTATTTCCTTCACCATCAGGCTCAGGCAATCGAATTGCTGCAACTGGCCGGAGAAGTAAATATTGCCTTGCAAATGGATATTTATCACTGTCAAATCACTGAAGGGTGTCCGGCAAAGCTCATTCGCGAAAATTTCCCCCATATTGGCCATTTTCAAATCGCCGGAGTGCCCGGACGCCATGAACCTGATATTGGCGTGATCGATTATCCGGCTCTTTTTGATATCATTGATGATCTCGATTACGGTGGCTGGATTGGTTGCGAATATCACCCGGCAGCACAGACTGAAACAGGATTGGCGTGGGCTGCTCCCTACGCAATAGGATAGATTTATGAAAGTTGTGATTTTAGGTGGACATGGGTTTTTAGGCACCATGCTGGCCCAGCAATTGCTGCAAAAAAACTGCCTGATGGCCAGCAACAACACCAGCCAGGCAATCGATAAACTGGTGCTTGTTGATCAAATGCCGCCCCAGATTTCCATAGAAGGTGCGACCTCCCTTATTGGCGACATCACCGATCCCGGTTTTCTCAAAACCGTCATCGATGAAGATGTCACAAGTATTTTCCACCTCGCCGCCGTGGTCAGTGC
>CAZJUF010000052.1:5878-11779 GCA_964549055.1 uncultured Hyphomicrobiales bacterium
CTTGAAGCCATCTGCCCGGTGACGCGCGATATGAACCTATGGGTACAATCGCCACCAACGGTAATTGAAAACCTCATCCATGCCCATGACACACCAACAAGCGCATGGGAGGAAGGTCCGCGCATCCTCAATCTGCCCGGCCTCAGTGTCAGTGTCGACGAAATGGTCGCAGCCCTGAAACGCGCCGGTGGCGATACCTCTTTGATACGCTGGCAAGGTGATAGCGAAATTGCCCGGCTGGTCGGCAGTTGGCCCGGTGCCATGAACACCGCGCGCGCCGATCACATGGGATTTAAAGGCGATGACAATATCGATGACATAATCAGGGATTACCTTGATTTTAACGCCCAACAGACACAGCCAGCGTAAATTTTCTAAGCCATTTCCTCGATTTCACCTTCAACTCGTTTCTTAACACCGACAAAATCGATTTTTCCCGAGCCAAGCACAGGAACCTCGCCAACGTTTACCACAGCCGGTATCATCAGGTCCTGGCCACCGTTGGCTTTGGCAAATCGAACAAAATCATCACGGGTCGCCCCTTCGGCATCGGTTAATAAAACCAGCTTTTCGCCCTTTCTGGCATCAACCACCGCCACCACCGCGCAAAGTTGATTGGGCCAGACCTTGCCAGCTATAACTTCCACAGCCGCCAGCGAAATCATCTCACCGCCAATCTTGGCAAAGCGTTTGGCCCGCCCGCGAATGGCGATAAAACCCTGAGCATCAATGGTGACAATATCGCCGGTATCATGCCAGCCATCTTCCAGCCCCTCGACAACGCCCGGATTTTCCGCTCGCAGATACCCGGTCATAACGTTTGGTCCGCGCACAAATAACCGCCCGCCGTCATCAATTCCCGGCACAGGTTCGAGACGCGCCTCCATTCCCGGCATGATTTTTCCAACCGTATCGGCCTTGCAATACATCGGCGTGTTGATCGAGATTATTGGCGCGGTTTCCGTTACGCCATAGCCTTCGAGAATACGCAGGCCGAATTTTTCCATATAGGTTTTGCGCGTTGACGCCTTGACCGGCTCGGCCCCGGCAAAACAATAGCGGATGGAGCGAAAATCATACGGGTGCGCCGTGCGGGCATAACCGCTCAAAAACGTGTCGGTGCCAAAAATGATGGTGGCGTTTGAGCCGTAGACCAGCTCTGGAATGATTCGGTAGTGTAACGGTGAGGGATAGAAATACACCGGCACCCCGGCAATCAGCGGCAATATCGTTCCGGTAGTCAAACCAAACGAATGAAACAGCGGTAAAACGTTGAAAACCTTGTCGCCGGAGTGAAAATCAATCCGCGATGCCGCCTGGGCTGCATTTGACAGGATATTGCGGTGAGACAGCACCACGCCTTTGGGTGTGCCTTCAGAACCCGACGTAAACAGGATAACCGCCGCTTCATCGGCAGATTTGGCAACGCGGGGTTTGGTTTTGCGCATAAACCCAAGCAGCTTGTCCATGGGGCTGATGGTCTGGCGAATATCCTCCATCCAGACTATATCAATAAACTCGCCCACCTCATCAATGACAGCACCAAGCTTAGCCTGTTCAACAAAGGCGCGCGAGGTCAGTATTGTTTTGGTTTGCGTCGCCTTGCACGCCGACAGGATATTTGCAGTCCCGGCTGAAAAATTGATCATCGCCGGGGTTTTTCCAGCCGAAATAACCGCCAGCAGGGTGACAATCGAACCATTGGCATTTGGCAACATGATGCCAAGTGTCGATTGACCGGCAAAAATCCTTGTGAACTTATCAGCCAGAACACTGACGCCGGTGAGCAACCTGCCATAAGACAGCCTGCCGCTCATGGGATCTTCAACGCAGGATTTTTTCATGCCCCGTTCGCGCGCCGTTTTGATAATGCGCTGCAAAATGGTTTCATCGGTTGTGGTGGTACGGAAAACCAGTTGCGACATGACCTGGTAAAGATCAGCCCCGGCAGCGGAGCGGCGCGCAGCTCCTTTGAGATCATCGGGCACACTCAGGCGTACCGGTTCCAGAATTGTGACTTTAACTTTGGGGAAAAGACGGCGACGAACATGGGCCGAAGTCAGGCGCGAGAAATAGCTTTTCTCCAGACCCTCAATGCGGATCGGCACCACCATGGAGCCGGTTTTATCGGCAACCATGGCCGCACCATCGTAGATTTTCATCAATCCGCCGGTAACGGTAATGCGGCCTTCGGGGAAAATCACCAGAGGTTTGCCGCTTTGAACCGATTTGATCAACGTGCGCGTCGCCATCGGTTTGGCAGGATCAAGTGCGAGAAAATTACACATTTTCAAAAACGGCCGCACCCACCAGGCTTTGGCAATCGTGTAATCAACCACAAATACCGGATCTTCGTCTGTTAACGCCAGAGCCAGCGCACCATCAAGAAAACTCACATGATTAAGTGCCAGAATGGGCGCTTTACCGGCCTTTTTGATATTTTCAAGACCAACAATTTCAAGGCCGTGAAAAGCCCGAAACAGAATGGAAACGAAATCACGAAACGGTTTTGTCGGCAGATGACGCAACATCAACCAGGCAGCGATAATGTTAAGAACACCAAGACCCGTCAGTATGTGAAAAACGGTAACGCCCTGCATCTGCAAAATCGCCACGATGCCACCACCTAAAGTCATGAATGCAGCGGAGACAACATTAACCCCGGCAATCACGCGTGCACGGCGGTTTTCCTCGGCCCATGTCTGTATAGCGGTAAATGACGGCACCACCAGAAAGCCCCCGGCGATTGCCAGACCGGCGAGATCAACGCTGATGCGAAGGGTGTTGTCGCCCGCAAAAAATTGCGCACCCGTGGTCGCCGCAATCGTTGTTTCAATTGATGAAATGCTCCAGGCCAGATCGAGTGCGAACAACGCCATCAACCCGGTGCCAACCGGTGCCGGCAACAGCACAACACGACCGGCCGACATCCACGCAGCAACGGCTGAGCCAGCGCCCAAGGCAACAGCGAAGATCGCTAGATAACGCGTTACAATGATCTCGCTGCCGCCAAGGACTTCCTTGACCATAGGTGGCAGAATTGACAAAATAATGGCACCAATAAGCCAAAACCAAGACACCATCAGGCCAGCTATCCAGATGCGTTTATCCTGACGCAGCTCATCAACAATGCGCCAGGTGGAGCGAAAGATATTCACATCAATCTTCAAATCAGGCGCCGCACTGCCAGTCGCTGGAATATAGCGGCTCACCCACCAGCAAGCGATTGCCAATGTCATCATCAAGGGGCCGAAAACAATCACATTAACACCGCCAATGGAGGCAAGACCGCCAACAATCGTACCGCCAAGGATGGCAATAAATGTCGCCCCTTCAATCCAGGCATTGGCGCGGGCAAGTTCATGTTTGTGCAGGTGATCGGGCAAAATTCCGTACTTTATCGGCCCGAACAAGGCTGAGATGACCCCAAACAAAAACAGCGCAATCATCAAAACCGGTACCGATGACAGAGCCAGACCGGCAACCGACACACCGGCGGCAGCAATTTCGGCAAGTTTGAGTTTTTCAGCCATCCGCGCCTTGTCGAACCGGTCAGCCAACTCACCACCAAGAGCTGATAAAAACAAAAACGGCACCATGAAAACAGCCCCGGCCAGAGTTATCAACGCGGCAGACTGTGCCGTGGAAAACCGGAACAGGATCAGAAAAACAAGCGTGTTTTTTAAAAAATTATCATTAAACGCCGACAGAAATTGTGTCCAGAACAAGGGCGCAAAATGCCGGGAGGACATCAGATTGGTGCTCATGAGGTTTCCTTTTCATCTGCTGTATGACCGGAAACCTCGCAATTATGATCGATTTTCTGTTGATCACCGGGCATTATCCATATATGAACAATGTTCACGAATGGATAATACTCAATTATGAACGTTGTTCAAGTTAAAATGAACGCCGTTCACAAAAATCGGGGTTATGGTTGATGATTTCTAAACGCCAAGCCAGACGCGAGGCGCTGCGCATAGCACTGCTGGAGGCCGCAAAAGCGCGTGTTGCCGAAAACGGGCTGGCCCGATTGCGCGCACGCGACATCGCCAAAGATGCCGGTTGCGCTCTTGGCGCGGTGTATAATGTTTACAAAAGCCTCGATGACCTCATCCTTCACATCAACTCCGCAACCCTGGCCCAACTGAATGCGAAACTGAGCCATGCTGCCGCCAATGCAGGTACACCGCAGGAAAAACTGGTAGCCCTTGCGCGCCAGTATATGACGTTTGCCATCGACAACAACCACTTGTGGTCTGCACTATTCGACCACAGGATGCCGGAAAATGCACCCTTCCCTCAATGGCATCTTGATGAACAGGCCGTTTTATTCGGCCATGTTGTTGATCCTCTGGCCGCCCTCAAGCCTGATCTGGATGATGCCGGGCGGCACATTGCAGCGCGCACGTTATTTGCAGCTGTCCATGGTATTGTCTCCATCAGCTTGCGCGAAGGCTCTACAACCATCCCCCGCGAAACCCTCGATACGCAGCTGACAGAATTCATAAATACCCAGGTAAACGGGATGAAACACGCCGGTTGCGAACACCAATCCTGACTGACAGAATATTTTTTTATTTTCTTCGAATGTGCCCTTGACCTTCCACTTACTGGAACCCCTATGTGAAGGTAGCAACATTGTTTTACCAAACAGGAGAAGAAAAATGAATAGTCAGGAAAATGAAGTCACCCTCGAAATCGAAGGCATGTCATGCGGGCATTGTGTCGGCCGGGTCGAAGAAGCGCTCAACGCCGCTTCGGGCATTGTCGGGGCCACGGTCGATCTTTCCACAAATTCCGCTCAGGTACGCTTTATCGAAGGCGCGACAAGTGCGGCTGCCATTGCCGCAATTGTGACCGAAGCAGGCTATGACGCCAAAGCCAAAAATACCTCACCAGCAGCTTAAGACAGCTGCGGGATTGGCACGCTCCTGAACATTATATCCCCAACGAGGCAACAATAATGAACGCTCACACAACGTCATTTCAGATCGAAGGCATGTCTTGTGCCTCCTGTGTCGGTCGGGTTGAAAAAGCCTTGGCGGCCGTTCCCGGTGTCACGGACGCATCGGTAAATCTGGCAACAGAAACAGCACGGGTCAGTTTTGACGACAGCGTTAGTACGCACGTTTTAACCACCACACTCAACGATGCAGGCTACCCCGCCGCCACCGATGAAATCACGCTGGAAATCGACGGCATGACGTGTGCATCATGCGTCGGACGGGTCGAAAAAGCCCTGAGTGCAGCTGATGGCGTATTAAAAGCGTCGGTAAATCTGGCAACAGAAACAGCCTCCGTGACGTTTGCCACCGGCGCAACAACACCGGCAGACATTGCCGCCATTGCAACCAAGGCGGGATATGCGGCAAAACCCAAAACCACCAGCGGCACTGCAACCGAAAAAGAAGACCGCAAAGCTGCCGAGATCACCCGTCTTGGACGCATGACCCTGTTGGCGGCCATGCTGGCGCTGCCGGTATTTGTGATGGAAATGGGGGGCCACGTCTATGCCGGGTTTGGTGTCTTTATCGAACAATCTATCGGTCTTCAAAACAGCCGCCTCATTCAATTTGTGCTGACCACAATCGTGTTGTTCGGGCCCGGTTTGCGGTTCTACACCAAAGGTTATCCTGCCCTTTTCAAAGGTGCGCCCGACATGAATTCTCTTGTCGCCCTGGGCACCTCGGCTGCTTATATTTTCTCGCTTGTGTCCACATTTACGCCCTGGGTATTACCCGCAGGCACGGTTAATGTGTATTACGAGGCCGCCGCCGTCATTGTCGTATTGATATTGCTTGGCCGTTTTTTAGAGGCCCGCGCCAAGGGCCGCACCGGTAACGCCATTCGCAAACTTGTCGGCCTTCAAGCCAAAACCGCCCGTGTTGAGCGCAACGG
>CAZJUF010000053.1:0-11753 GCA_964549055.1 uncultured Hyphomicrobiales bacterium
GCTGGCTGAATCATTGCCCAAACCGCAATCCCCACCGGACAGTCTGACCGAGGTAGTTGGTAGCGGCACGACAACTGAAACACTGAAACTACCTTCAAACATTCAAGAGCAGGCATCTGCCGCCCAAGGGGGGATTGTTCGTCTGGATACGGAAACGGTGGTACCACCAAGTGTCCCGGCAGCTCCAGCGGCACCCAGTTCGTCCTCTGAAAGTCTGGCGATCGCCAAACTGGTCGAAGATTCAATCGATGCGACATCGAAACCGGCAGTTAACACCAGTGTGCCGCCAATATTGCCGCGTCGCAAACCGCCAGCGCCGACTTCAACCCGGGTAGCCAGTGCAACACCGCAGGCAACAACAGCTCCTGCAACCGCTGCTCGCTCGACGTCGGGGAATTTTGTTATTCAGATAGCCGCCTTCCGCTCTCGCGAAGAAGCGCTGTCGCGTTTTGCCACACTTAAACGCCGCCATGGCAGGTTGCTTGGTCCTTATACGTCATTCGTTCAGCGCGCTGACCTTGGTGATCAAGGCATCTATTATCGTCTGCGCCTTGGGCCGATTGACGGCAAGGACAAGGCGTCGTCCCTGTGCCGCTCCCTGTTGTCTGCAGGCGAAAAGGATTGTCTGGTCCGAACCCGGTAAATCATGACCGTATCTGCTCTCATTATCGGATGTAGCGGCCATGTTTTGACACCGCAGGAAATCGACTTCCTGCGTCGATTTGATCCGTGGGGCCTCATATTATTTCAGCGAAACTGTCAAAGCCCTGAGCAGATCAAGGCCCTGGTATCGTCCTTTCGTGACATTTGCGGTCGCAAAGATGCGCCGGTTTTGATTGATCAGGAAGGTGGCCGCGTACAACGCCTGGGCCCGCCCCATTGGCGCCAATACCCGACGTCGCGCGTATTTGGCGACATGTTTGAAGAAAGCCGCGAAGACGCCAGACAGGCGACCTATTTGATTACGCGATTGATTGCCGAAGATCTGTATGATCTGGGTATAAGCGTGGATTGCCTCCCCGTTGTTGATGTGCCACAACCCGGTGCCGACAATATTATCGGTGATCGCGCCTACAGTAGTGAGCCGAAAATCGTGGCAGAACTGGCCCAACGTGCCGCAACGGCATTGCTGGACGGCGGGGTTTTACCGGTTATCAAACACATTCCGGGTCACGGCCGCGCCACCGTTGACAGCCATATTGAGCTTCCCCGCGTCAAAGCCAGTGCAAAAGAACTGTGTGAAATTGATTTTGCGCCCTTTGTTGAACTGTCGCAACTGCCGTTGGCGATGACGGCGCACGTGGTCTATGAGGCCTTTGATACCAATTGCCCGGCCACATTGTCGCCTGCCATCATTGAAGGCGTAATACGCGGGCAAATGGCTTTCGAAGGCTTGATCATGAGCGATGATCTTTCAATGAAAGCCTTGAGCGGCACGCTCGGGCAACTTACCCGCTCAGCATATGCCGCTGGATGCGATGTGGTTTTGCATTGCAATGGCGACATGGTTGAAATGGAATCAATTGCCGCAAATGTTCCCCGGTTGGCTGGAAAACCTCTGGTCAGGGCCGAAGCTGCACTGAAGTGTTTGAATTACCCACAGGATTATGACCGTGACCACGCTCTGTTCCTGCATTCCCGGTCTATCCAAAATAGCCTATAGCGCCAAATCCGGTTAGGATGAAGGCAACTGATTCGCGTTGGAAGATAGTCATGACAACACCGGAAGACAATCAACAGACAACCGATGCTCACAAGAGCGCTGGCGTGCCGGATGATTTTGACGACGTGGTACCGTTTGAGCAACGCGATGAAAAAGCAGCCCTTGTTGTTGATCTCGATGGCTTTGAAGGCCCGCTGGATCTGCTGCTAAATCTTGCCCGCACTCAAAAAGTGGATTTGACCAAAATTTCAATTCTGGCGCTGGCCGAGCAATATCTGGTTTTCATCAACAACGCCCGCAAACTCAGGTTGGAACTGGCGGCAGATTATCTGGTAATGGCCGCCTGGCTCGCCTATCTCAAATCAAAGCTCCTGTTGCCGGAGCCGGAAGAAGAAGCCGGAGCCAGTGGTGAAGAGTTGGCCGCCATGCTGGCGTTCCGGTTAAAGCGCCTTGAAGCCATGCGCGAAGCCGCCGCCAACCTTATGGCGCGCAATTGCCTGGGCCGGGACGTCTTTGCGCGCGGTGAACCTGAAGGCATACGGGTGATTACCACCAGCGAGTACAGCGATAATCTTTATGATCTTCTGACGGCCTACGCCACCCGGGTGCAGCGCTCGGCAGTAACTGAGATCAAATTTAAGCGCCTGCCGGTATGGTCAATTAAACAGGCGCGGCAATGTCTTGAAAGCCTTCTCGGCCAGATGGATGACTGGGGCACGATTGATGCGTTCTTGGTGGAATATCTGACAACGAAAGAAACCCGCAGTTCAGTTATGGCCAGCAGCTTCAGCGCCACGCTGGAACTGGTGCGGGAAGGGGCGTTGGAATTGAAGCAGACCAAACCGTTTGCCCCGCTTTATATGCGCAAACGAAAAGTGGCGTGACCATGCCGATCGGTAATGTTGAGTAATGTATTTTTGAAAGTTGGATTGAAATTGTGGAAAAACCTCTAAAAACAGAAACCAGACAAGCTCAATTTGATGACACAAACACTGTGGCCGTGCTGCATAGCGTGGCACCCGATGTGGCTCAGCACCGGCGCATTCTCGAAGCCTTGCTGTTTGCGGCAGCCGAACCTCTGGACGAAGCAAGCCTGCGCTCGCGATTGCCGCAGGATGCGGATATTTCCACTTTGTTGGAATTCCTCGCCGAAGACTATTCCAGCCGCGGCGTCCATTTGGTCAAGGTTGCCGGTAAATGGGCTTTCCGCACGGCGGATGACTTGAGATTTTTAATGCAGCGTGAGGCGATTGAACAAAAAAAGCTGTCCAAAGCCGCTCTCGAAACGCTGTCGATCATTGCCTATCACCAACCTGCCACGCGAGCGGAAATTGAAGCCGTGCGCGGTGTCAGCATTTCGCGCGGAACTCTGGATGTCCTGCTCGAGATGGGGTGGATCAGATTGCGCGGGCGCAGACGTTCTCCCGGCAGACCGGTTACCTATGGCACCACTGAACATTTCCTCAATCACTTTGGTCTCGATACCATTGGTGAGTTGCCGGGGCTGGCGGAACTGAAAGGGGCCGGGTTGCTCGATGGCAACCTGCCGCCGGATTTTGAGATGCCATCGCCCAACGATGATGTCCTTGGTCCCGACGAAGATCCCATGGATGACGATGGTTATTATTCATCACAACCGCTTGTCGAACTTGACGAGGAATAAAAAATCGACCACACCACTGCTGGGATGTTTACGTTTTTGAACATGTTTTGATAGATGGGTGAAATGGTCGATACGGTTACAACCGGCACACCGGCAAGCTGGGGCAAGCGGGGAACTGCGGCCGCAACATTTGCAGCCCGGGTTCAGTTCAAGAATATTTGCCATAGTTACGGTGATGTGCAGACGCTGAAAGACGTGTCTTTTGATCTCAATCCGGGGGAAATTGTCTGTCTGCTGGGACCGTCAGGATGTGGTAAATCAACCCTGTTGAGAATAGCTGCCGGTCTTGAACGCCAGACCAGTGGCCGGATATTCATGAATAACCAGGAAATTGCCGGGCCTGATAATTTTCTCGCCCCGGAAAAACGTGGAATTGGGCTGGTGTTTCAGGATTTCGCCTTGTTCCCGCACAAATCCATCCTTGAAAACGTCACATTCGGTCTCACCAGCTTAGGCAAGTCCCAATCCATTGTTGCCGCCAAAGCAGCGCTAAAACGAGTGGGAATGTCACAATACGAACACGTCTATCCGTATGTTTTATCGGGTGGTGAACAACAACGCGTCGCTTTGGCGCGCGCCATTGCGCCACGCCCGCTTGTGTTGTTAATGGATGAGCCGTTTTCGGGGCTGGATCAACGCCTGCGCGATAATGTCCGCGATGAAACGCTGGCAGTTTTAAAAGAAACCAGTGCCTGCAGCCTTCTGGTAACGCACGATCCACAGGAAGCCATGCGCATGGCAGATCGCATTATTTTGATGCGCGAAGGGTGTCTGGTGCAGGTTGGATCGCCAAAGGAATTATATGCAAATCCCGTTGATATTGAAGCGGCCAGGTTTTTCTGTGATTTTAATGAACTCGAAGGCGTTGTCGAAGCCGGGCATATAACAACTGCCGTGGGCACGGTAAATACTCCCGAACTGGCAACCGGTACCAACATGAATATTCTGGTACGGCCTCAAGGGATAACAATTTCAACCACTGACGAAGGATTGGATGGACGGATTGGCAACGTAAGGTTTTTGGGTGAATGCAGTCTGATAGATATTCATCTGGCAAATCTCGACAATCCCGTACAGGCCCGAATACCTGGAGAAATTGAGGAAAAACAGGGAGATATGATAAAAATCCTGGTTGATCCCACACAAATTTTTGCATTTCCCCGTAAAGATAACTAAATAAGGCGTATATATTGATTAGCACTTTTGCCGGTGGCGGGGTATAGAACTGACAATATTTACCCCGTTGGCAATTAACAGTGGGGAATGATTGCGGCGAGGCTGTAATTTTGCCATACTGGCGAAAATTAGTGCCGCAGATTGCGTAATTGAGTGGAGAGTTTAGAAAATGGCACCAAGTTGGATACAAATTTTAATCGTTGCGGTATTGCTCGTCCTGTTGTTTGGGCGCGGTAAAATTTCTGGCCTGATGGCTGACGTTGCCAAAGGCATCAAAAGTTTCAAAAAAGGCATGGCTGATGATGTCGATGAGACTGAAGAAGCGGCAAGTGATACCGTAAAGACAATTGAACATGACGCTGATGAAACCGTCGCGTCGGTCAAGAGAACATCAAAAGCAAAAAGCTGAGCCATCAGGCCTGGTTTGTTCTAGACGTTGGTCCGCAATGGTGACCAACAGACCGCGAGCGAAAAATGTTTGACATCGGTGGCTTGGAACTTCTCATTCTTGGAGTGGTCGCAATTATAGTGGTGGGTCCAAAAGACCTGCCCGGTCTGCTGCGCCGTATTGGCAAAATGGTGGCAAAGGCCCGCAATATGGCGGGTGAGTTCAAATCCCATTTTGACGACATTGCTGACCAGGAAGAATTCAAGGAAATTCGCAAAGGAATTGAATCGGTAAAAGACATGTCGCCAACCGGTCAGATCAAAAATGCATTGTCACCGTTTGAAGAAGCGGGAAGCAGCATTAAAGATTCTATCGGTGGAATGGATGAGGCTTTGCCGCCGCTAGAGCCGCCCAAGAAAAAGACTAAAAAAGCGACGAAGACAAAAGCTGCGCCAAAAGCCAGGAAAGCCGCACCAAAAGCCAAAAAAGCCGCACCAAAAGCCAAAAAAGCTGCCCCGAAAGCAAAAGCAAGCCCTGCCAAAACGAAAAAACCGGTAAAAAAAGCCACCACCAAAAAACCGGCTAAAACCAGCGCAAAGGCAAGTGCATGACCTCGACAACGCCCGAAGAGGAGATTGACGCCAGCCGCGCCCCCCTGGTTGAGCATTTAACCGAATTACGCTCGCGTCTGATCAAGGCCATGATCGTATTTGTCATAGCCTTCAGTATATGTTTCTACTTTGCCAATGAGATTTTCAATTTCCTCTTGTATCCCTATGAGCGCGCTGTTGGCCCCGATGGAAATTCGCAGCTGATATTCACCGCCCCGCAAGAGTTTTTGTTCACCCAGCTCAAACTCGGATTGTTTGGTGCTTTGGCGATTTCCTTCCCCGTAATCGCTGGCCAGCTGTATATGTTTGTCGCTCCGGGATTGTATAAAAACGAGCGCGCGGCCTTCCTGCCATTCCTTGCCGCTACGCCCATATTGTTTATCCTTGGCGGATCAATCGTTTATTTCATCGTCATGCCACTGGCGATGTCCTTCTTTTTGGGCATGGAACAGACCGGGGGTGAGGGCCAGCTGGCGATCACGCTTTTGCCTCGTGTCAGCGAATACCTCAGCTTGATCATGACACTGATCTTCGCGTTTGGTCTGGTGTTTCAGTTGCCTGTTGTCTTAACGCTTCTGGCCAAGGCTCGGTTGGTGACGCCGCAGGGACTAAGAGACAAACGCAAGTACGCAATTGTCGCAACTTTTGCCGCCGCAGCTTTTCTGACACCACCAGACCCCATCAGCCAGATTGGTCTTGCGATCCCCACGTTGCTTTTATATGAACTCTCAATTCTCTCTGTCGCCTACGTTGCCAAAAAGCAGGCCGAACAAGACGCTGAAGATGGTCTTCTCGATGACGACGATGAAGATGATGACGACGAAGACGATGATGATTTGGAAAAGTAGTATAGTTTTCTTCTTTCAATCGGTGTAACCCTTAAAATCAAACCTCAACTTCTGTCTGGACCGGGATATGTTTGATATTAAATGGATTAGAGAAAACGCGTCAGCCTTTGATGCCGGTCTGGCCCTGCGCGGGCTTGAGCCGATGGCAGCAAAGGTGCTGGAAAAAGATACCGCCCGGCGCGATCACGTGGCCAGGCTTCAGGATGCCCAAAACCGGCGCAATGCCGCATCAAGGGAAATTGGTGCCGCCAAAGCGTCGGGGGACGAGGAAAAGGCGCAACAGCTGATCACCGAAATTGCCGATCTCAAATCATTTGTGCAATCGGGTGAAGAAGTCGAACGTCGCCTGAACCAGGAACTGACAGATTTGCTGTCCGGCATCCCCAATCTGCCCCATGCCGATGTACCTGTGGGGAAAGACGAAAGTGCAAATATAGAGCATCATACGTCCGGCAAAAAGCCTGAGATGGATTTTGAGCCCAGGCAGCATTTCGACCTTGGTGAAGCCCTGGGGCTGATGGATTTTGAAACCGCAGCCAGACTTTCCGGTGCCCGCTTTGTTGTTCTTAAAGGTGCATTGGCGCGGATGGAGCGTGCATTAGGTGCGTTCATGCTGGATATTCACACCGGCGAAAACGGCTATTGCGAAATCGTACCACCGGTTCTGGTGCGTGATCATGCCATGTATGGCACGGGTCAGTTGCCAAAATTCGAGAACGATCAATTCCGCACCACAGATGGTTTCTGGCTGATACCTACAGCCGAAGTGCCTTTGACCAATCTTGCCCGCGAAACCATCCACGCCGACGAAGATCTGCCTTTGCGCTATACCGCATATACGCCATGTTTCCGGCTTGAAGCGGGAGCTGCGGGCAAAGATACCCGTGGCATGATCCGCCAGCATCAATTTTCCAAAGTGGAGCTGGTGTCAATCACCACGCCGGAAAATTCCCAAGCCGAACATGAACGCATGCTGGAGTGTGCTGAAAAAATATTGCAGCGATTGGGCTTGCATTACCGGGTCGTAACGCTCGCCACCGGCGATCTGGGGTTTGGTGCGCGCAAGACGTATGACATTGAAGTGTGGTTGCCGGGGCAGGACGCCTATCGCGAAATTTCCAGTTGTTCGGTGTGTGGTGATTTTCAGGCCCGGCGGATGAATGCGCGCTATCGCAAATCCGGGAACAAGAAAACAGAATTTGTTCATACGCTCAATGGATCAGGACTGGCCGTTGGCCGGACACTTGTTGCGGTGTTGGAAAACTACCAGCGCCAGGATGGTTCAATTGAGATACCCGATGCCCTGCAACCCTATATGGGCGGGCTGACTGTCATTGAGGGAGCTGCGGATACATGAAACTTTCATCCAGTCCGGGCAATCTGAAACGAGAAAACTTAAGAATTCTGATCACCAATGATGATGGTATCCATGCTCATGGCCTCGAGGTGCTGCGACAGATAGCAGCGGACCTTTCAGATGATATCTGGATAGTGGCACCGGAGACTGAACAAAGCGGCGGCTCGCGTTCTTTAACGCTTTCCGACCCACTAAGAGTTCGCCGCATAGACGAGCGTACTTTCGCCGTCAATGGCACGCCCACAGACTGCACGTTGATGGGCGTGGTAAAGCTGGTTGAGGGCAGGCGGCCCGATCTGGTTTTATCTGGCGTCAATCACGGCCAGAACATTGCCGATGATATTACGTATTCCGGCACGGTTGCCGGTGCCATGGAAGGATCATGTGCGGGCATCCCTTCAATTGCCTTGAGCCAGGCCTTTTCATCCAAACGTACAAATGAGCCAAACTGGGCGACAGCACGGACATTTGCACCTCAGATCATCGCCAGGATGCTGGATATCGGCTGGCAGACCAACATCATTATCAATCTCAATTTTCCCGACACCAAACCTGAAGATGTCAAAGGGATCAAGATCACCAATCAGTCGCTCAGAAACAAGTTACCCACCCATATTGAAGAAAGAATTGATGCGCGCGGGTCAACCTATTACTGGATCGGCTATGCCAATCGCGACGAGCCCCAACCAAAAGAAGGCGACATCACAGCGCTTGCTCAAGGCTATGTCGCGTTAACGCCTTTGCACCTGAATTTAACCGCCGAGCGCGCATTGGCGGAATTGCAGAAAAAATTTACGATTTGCGATTAAACTCTGCGCCATGAATATTGTAACTGGTACGAGTGAGTTCGGCGCGAGCAATTATCGCATCATAAAACTGATCATGGAATTGCGCGCCCGCGGGATCAGCAACACCGCTGTGCTGTCGGCTCTGGAAAAAGTTCCGCGCGAATTATTCGTGCCGGAAATGTTTGGTCTTGAAGCCTATAACAATTCAACCCTGCCGATTGAATGTGGCCAAACCATATCGCAACCCTATGTGGTTGCCTTGATGACCGAAAAACTCGACCTCAATGATCGCTGCAAAATTCTTGAAATTGGTACCGGTACAGGATTTCAAACCGCCATTCTGGCGCAATTATGCCGCCGTGTGTATACGATTGAGCGCTATCGCCGGTTGCTCGAAGATGCCGAATACCGTTTCCGCAAACTGCGGCTCACCAACATCACGTCGATGACGGGTGATGGTACCAAAGGCTGGCCCGCCCAGGCACCTTTTGACCGGATAATGGTAACAGCTGCCGCCCCGCGCGTGCCGGATCAATTGCTCGCCCAGCTAAAGGCAGGTGGCAAGATGATAGTTCCGGTGGATAACCATCAGGGAGAACAGGACCTCATCCTGTTTCAAAAAGACGAAGATGAAGCTGTCAGCGCTGAAGTTTTGTGTGTTGTGCGATTTGTTCCACTTGTTTCCGGCGCTATCAAAAACGATTGAACAGACTTCGCAAAATTCAGTTTTATCCGACCTGACAGCAAATTAACGAATCACTAACCTTAAAATCATCGATTAATTTTACGTTAATGAATTGACGCGACAATAGACCTGATTTTTAAGGGAGTATTAGTAATGCGTAGCGCGGGTCAAGCCAAAACCAACGACAAAAAAGTTGTGCGGAATACGATAATTATCAGCACGGCTTTGTTGTTTTCAGCCTGTAGTCCACTGTCAAGCCGATTGAGCGGATCCGCCAGCAATGAGCCGGTATACCCGTTGGCCGCCTCATTTGTCACTAACTCAACTTCATCGGTAACAAAAACACCAAGCGCACCTTCACGGCGTGTAACCAGCCGTTCGCTGGCACCGATTGAGAATGATGTAGCTGAGGCCACGGTCAAAACATCAACTCCCAGGGCGGGTCGCAATGTTGTGGTTGTTCGCAACGGTGATACCTTGCTTGGCGTTGCCCGCAAACAGAACGTTGATGCGGTTGAACTGGCTGAGTTGAACGGTATTGAGGCACCTTATGAGTTGAACGTCGGCGATGAATTGGCGCTGCCGGGATCAAGGTCAGTTAGCACAGCGCAATTAAACCGTAAAACCGCACCCAGAAAGCTTGCCCGCAAGGCAACAAGATCAAATGCTAAACTGGCAAAGGCCACCAACTCGCGCAAAAAATCCACCGTACAGGCCAAAATTAAGAAAATCGCAAAAAAACCGGTGAAAACAGCCAGTGCGAAAAAACCTCAGAACCGGAAAAAATCGGCTCTTAAACGCGCTTCAATGAAACAGGCGGTAAGAACCGGCAACAGTTTCCGCTGGCCTTTGCGTGGCCGGGTGATCTCCGAATTTGGTGCCAAACCCAATGGCACCCGAAATGACGGCATCAACCTTTCCGTGCCCCAGGGTGCTGCCATTGTTTCAGCCGAAGATGGCACCGTGGTTTATTCCGGCAACGAACTGGAAGGCTTTGGTAACCTGCTTTTGATCCGCCACAAAAACGGATGGTCCACAGCTTACGCTCATATCAGCAAGATGCTGGTGAAAAAAGGTCAGAAGGTAAAGCGCGGACAGGTTATCGCCAAAGCCGGACAAACCGGCGCAGTATCACGCCCACAGCTGCACTTTGAAATAAGACGCGGCTCATCGCCTGTAAACCCGAGAAATTATCTTTCCAGCACAAGACTGGCCTTGCGATAGTAGATTTCAGGTTCTCCGTACCATCCCGGCCTTGAGCCCGGATCTCCTACAGTCTGATATATCATTAAAAGGTCCCGGCTCAAGGCCGGGATGGTGCGCCATACCAGGTGATCCGGTTTAGCTCCTAGCCGGATATTTGAATACCAAGTTCTCCGGCCAGATCCTGAATGAATTGCCAGGCAACACGGCCCGATCGGCTGCCGCGCGTGGCTGCCCACTCAAGTGCGCGTGATTTTACTTCGGTTTTAGAAAAACCTTTAAGTCCATAATGCTCAACATAGGCTTCGACCATCGCCAGATAGTCGTCCTGTGAGCAGTTGTGAAACCCGATCCACAGTCCAAACCGGTCCGACAGCGAAACTTTTTCATGCGTTGCTTCCGAAGGGTTTATAGCTGTTGAACGTTCGTTTTCCACCATATCTCGCGGCATGAGATGGCGCCGGTTGGAGGTGGCATAAAAAATGACATTGACAGGACGCCCCTCAATTCCTCCCTCAAGTACAGCTTTAAGGGACTTGTATGACGTATCGTCCTGATCAAAGGACAGATCGTCACAGAAAATGATCACGCGACCCTTATACGACCTCAGGAGGTTCATCAAACCCGGCAGGCTTTCGATGTCTTCGCGATGAATTTCAATAAGTTTGAGGGGATGGTCCTCTTTGGAGATGTTTTTTTCATTGATGAATGCATGGGCAGCCTTCACCAGGGAACTTTTCCCCATGCCGCGTGCGCCCCACAACAGTGCATTGTTCGCAGGCAGTCCGCGGGCAAACCGGTCAGTGTTTTTCAAAAGAATATCGCGCACATGATCAATCCCCTGAAGCAGGTCGAGATCAATTCGGTTGACGGATTTAACAGGTTGCAAAAAAGCCCTGTCAGCCTGCCAGATAAAGGCATCGGCCAGTGATAAATCACAACTGACAGCGATTGGTGGTGCGCTGCGCTCCAACGCATCTGCAATACGGTTCAGGTGTTTTAAAAGGTCTCTTGAAATGCTAATATTGTCGTTATCAGGCAAAGGTTCTATCTCCGTCATTGGTTGAGAACCCTATATCATGGAAAATCATATCCGGGTCGAGAAATTGCCTAAAAAGTTCGAATTCAACGGCTCACTGGTTGCAATGTTGGGTGCGATGGTTATAGTCCGGCAAAATCGATTTAATTCGTGTCGTTACAACTTATTCAAATTGCCAAAAGGCAGTTCAGGCTCCAAGGAGGGAGACTATGTTTATTACCCCCGCATTCGCACAAACAGCCGCTGGAGGTGACGGTGGATTCTTAATCCAGCTGGTACCCTTCCTTCTTATTTTCATTATCCTGTATTTTTTGATCATTCGCCCGCAGCAA
>CAZJUF010000054.1:0-11709 GCA_964549055.1 uncultured Hyphomicrobiales bacterium
CAGCTTTTGCGGCCAGAATTACGGCTTCCTGATAAAGCCTGTCTTCATCCAGAGATGGTGCCGCCTCAATTACCTGCGCTATCTGGCGACGCACACGCGTGCGCATCAGATCACCGGTTTTTGCTACTTCCTGGCGAACCTGGACCATCAATTTCTCAATGTCGCTGACCTGCGCATTGAGGATACGGCTAAGTTGCTCGCCTTCGCGCTGGCGCATGGCTGCAAGATCGTGGAGTGCGGTTTCAAGGCTGTTTAATATTTCGGTGTTGCGGGCTTTGATAATTCCGTCGTCTTCCACCGGGGCTGATTGTTCCAGTATTCCCCTTAAAGCCAGCAAGCCATCGGCTGTGGGTGCGGTTGCCCCTGCTGTCTCCACCAATCGCCCGGCAGCCAGCACAACGGCTTCAAGTGCAGCCTCGTTGATGGTCAACTCACCGGCGGCGTCTTCCTGTTTCAGGTTCAAGGATGCCTGAACACTTCCGCGCGCGATATATTTTGCCAGTAATTTTCTTAAATCAGGCTCAAGCCGCTCATAGCCATAGGGTAATCGACATCGAATATCCATCGATTTGCCGTTGACACATCTCAGCTCCCAATGCCAGCGAACATTTGAATGAACGCCATCACTGCGGGCAAATCCGGTCATGCTGATTAGGGACATAGGCACCTGGAAATTAAGAGTAACACTGGCTAACAATACCTAAGTTTATTGCGCCGGTACAGTTGCGCTCTTGGTCACTGGAGGTATTTTCGGGGCGGCGGGCACCGCAGACTGATTTTTCTGCTGTTTTTGCCAGGCGCGGTACTTGGCAACATTTTGATTGTGCTCTTTCAAAGTCTTGGAAAACAAATGACCACCGGTGCCGTCGGCGACAAAAAACAACTCATCAGACCGCACCGGATGGAGCACAGCTTTAATCGCAGCGGCGCCCGGATTTGTAATCGGTGTGGGCGGCAGGCCGTCAATCTGGTAGGTGTTATATGGTGTGGGTTTGTCAATTTCACTTTGTCTAATGGGCCGGCCCAATGCGCCTTTTGGTCCAACAATGCCATAGATTATGGTCGGGTCGGACTGCAGGCGCATCGATTTATTCAACCGATTGATGAAGACTGCGGCAACACGCCTGCGCTCACCGGATTGTCCGGTTTCCTTTTCAACGATAGAGGCCAGAATAAGTGCGTCCTCAGGCGAACTATACGGCAGGCCCTCGACGCGTTCTTCCCAGGCTTTTTGCAAAACCTTGCCTTGTGCTTTTGCCATGCGATCAAGCAGTTCCTGCCGCGAAGTGCCGCGCTGGAATGTGTAGGTCTCCGGCAATAAAGAGCCTTCTTTGGGGACTTCTTCAATTGTCCCTGTCAAAATAGTGTCCTGGTTCAGGCGATCAACAATCTGCTGACTGGTCAGACCTTCGGGCAGGGTAACCTTGTAGGCAACAGACTTTCCGCCTCTGAAAATGCGAATGATCTCCTCCATGCTCACATTGGCATTGAGAGGAAACTCTCCGGCTTTTAGAGTGCCGGTTTCTTTGTTGAGGTAAAAGCCTAAGATAAATACGCGCGCATCCGAAATATACCCTTTATCCATAAGATTTTGCGCAATTACGGTAACGCTGTCACCCTTTTCAACCGTGAAAATTATGTCAGCAGCAAGGGGGCCTGGACCTTCAAAAGTTGTTTTGAGGTAATACATAAAGCCGATCACAAGCCCGCCTATGAAGACGATGGTGACCAAAAGCCCCCACAAAATGGTGGCAAGACGATTGCTTCGCCTGGATTTGGATTTACGCTTAATGGCTCAAACCCCCGCTTTTGAAAACTGACGCGACCAGGTTATTGGAGGTATATGGATGGGGAAATGTCATACAGGCTACTTACCAATTCGCATATTTTGCCACAAAGCGTTTTATGTGTCCGTAAAACGCTGCAAAACCAAAGATGCATTGGTTCCACCAAATCCGAATGAATTTGTCAATACGACATCGATTTCGCGTTCCCGGGCCTTATGAGGAACCAGATCAATCTGAGTATCAATTGATGGATTATCCAGGTTCAACGTCGGCGGTGCTATATTGTTAGTAATGGCAAGTGTCGAAAATATGGCTTCAACAGCCCCGGCAGCACCCAACAGATGCCCGGTGGCGGATTTAGTCGAAGACATTGACAGACCCGATGCGTCATTGCCGAAAAGCCGGGTTACTGCGCCAAGCTCTATTTCATCACCTAAGGGCGTTGAGGTGCCGTGAGCATTAATATAGTCAATATCACCGGGTTCAATTCCCGCGCGCTTGACGGCGGCTGCCATGGAACGATAAGCGCCATCGCCATCGGACGCCGGTGCGGTGATATGATGGGCATCACCTGACATGCCGTAGCCGACAACTTCCGCATGGATTGTTGCACCACGCTTGCGCGCATGTTCAAGTTCTTCCAGAACAACGACACCGGCACCCTCACCCATGACAAATCCATCGCGATCACGATCATAAGGTCGCGAGCCTTTGGTGGGGTCATCATTGAAGTTGGTCGAAAGGGCACGGCAGGCAACAAATCCCGCCAATGCCAGGCGACAGACAGGGCTTTCTGTGCCACCGGCCAACATCACGTCAGCATCGTCAAAAGCAATCAGGCGCGCCGCATCGCCAATGGCGTGCGCTCCGGTTGAACACGCCGTAACAACAGCATGATTGGGGCCTTTAAAGCCATATTTGATTGAGATGTAGCCCGAAGCCAGATTAATCAGGCGACCGGGAATAAAAAACGGGCTGACGCGGCGCGGGCCTCTTTCTTCCAAATCCAGGGCTGCGGCTTCTATCCCCTGCAGACCACCAATGCCGGACCCAACCATGACACCGGTTCTTATCAGATCTTCATATTCGCTTGGATGCCAGCCGGAATTTTCAACTGCTTCGGCGGCAGCAGCTACAGCATAGGTGATGAAGTCATCAACCCGGCGCTGGTCTTTTGGCGGAAAATGCTCATCGGGATTAAAGCTGCCATCCAAGCCGTCACCAAGTGGTATCTGCCCGGCTATCTGGCATTTGATATCAGAGACATCAAAATTTTCAATTCGGCCAATGCCGGATTTGGCTGCAATCAAGCGCTGCCAGGATGCGTCCACACCGCTGGCCAGCGGTGAGACCATGCCCATTCCTGTGATAACCACTCGCCTCATGCAAACACCTCAAATCTCACAACCTGCCCGCCACTGGCTCCTGCGCCTTAACTGGTGTCAGGTCGTAGGCAACCTGCACCGTCAAGATTAAGAGAATTAGAACCAGAACTATGATGCGTTTTCAGAAATGAACTTTACGGCATCGCCAACTGTGAGAATTGTTTCAGCGGCATCATCAGGAATTTCACATCCAAACTCTTCTTCAAAGGCCATGACGAGTTCAACTGTATCAAGGCTGTCCGCCCCTAAATCGTCGATAAAGCTAGCATTTTCAGCCACTTTATCAGCGTCTACACCGAGGTGTTCAACCACAATTTTCTTAACCCGTTCAGCAACGTCACTCATTCTGTATTCCTCAATTATGCTTAAATTTATAGCTGTTGATTCTTCGTTTGGCCCCTACAGCCCTGATATTTGTCAACCCGGATGCTTTATCTATTATAAAGCATAGCTGTCAATTGATAAAATTATTCGTCAACAAAGGCCAGCTCTTGACTGACTTTTGATTAATGGCGCGCTTCCTAACATACTTTTCCAACCTTGACCAGTTAGTGCCGCGATCATTTGAAAAACTTTCAATCGACAGACCCTAAATCATTGCCATTCCGCCGTTCACATGCAGGGTCTGACCGGTCATATAGGCGGCTTCTCCACTTGATAGATATACGGCGGCAGATGCCACTTCACCTGCCGTTCCCAACCTGCCGGCGGGAATCGATGTCAAAATCGCCTGTTTTTGTTTTTCATTCAACGCATCGGTCATCGCGGTTTCAATAAACCCGGGTGCGATGCAGTTAACAGTGATATTACGGCTGGCAACTTCACGGGCAAGCGCTTTGGAGAACCCGATCATACCGGCTTTTGATGCGGCATAGTTGGCCTGGCCCGGATTTCCGGTAACACCAACAACCGACGTTATGGAAATAATACGGCCGTGGCGGCGGCGCATCATGCCTTTGATGGCGGCGCGCGACAATTGAAAGGCTGCTTTCAGATTTATGTCCATTACCAGATCCCAGTCTTCATCCTTCATGCGCATCAAAAGACCATCACGGGTAATACCGGCATTGTTAATCAGGATATCGAGTTGTCCGGTAAGCTCCTCGACCTGGCCCGGCAAAGCTGCAACAGCTTGTGCGTCACCAAGATTGCACGCAATCGCATGGGAATTTTCCCCCAGCTCCTGATTTAGCTGATCCAGAGCGTCCGCCCGGGTGCCAGACAAAACCACAGTGGCTCCAGCTTCATGAAAGCTACGGGCAATGGCACCGCCAATGCCGCCGGTAGCTCCGGTTACCAATGCTGTTTTACCTGTTAAATCAAACATCTATAACTGCCTTTATATGTGTTTTAACAACTGCCAACGAAACATCGCCGGTGATCAAAGCGCTTTTGCCAGGGCTTCCACCTGTTCCGGCTCACCAACAGGTATTCCCTGCAACGAGCGGTCAATACGCCGTGCCAGACCGGTCAGCACCTTGCCTGCGCCAATTTCATAGAATGTTTTGATACCATTATCGGCCATAAATACAACCGATTCCCGCCACCGCACCATGCCGGTAACTTGTTCTACCAGTCGCGATTTAATGTCTGCGGGCTGGGAAATTGCTGACGCCAGAACATTGGCCACCAAAGGAATGGTGGCGGGTGTGACGTCAATGCGATCAAGTTCGGCTTGCATCACCACTGCGGCAGGTTGCATCATATCGCAATGAAACGGTGCGCTTACGGGCAGCAGAACCGCCATTCGGGCCCCTTTTTCCTTGGCAATATCAACGGCTCGATCAATGGCTTCGGCAGCACCTGAAACGACAATCTGTCCCGGCGAATTGTCATTGGCTACCTGACAGACCTGTCCTTGCGCCGCTGCATCAGCGATGTCGCGCACCACATCCATCTCCAGCCCCAATATGGCCGCCATGGCACCTTCACCGACGCCGACGGCTTTTTGCATGGTTAAGCCACGCGTGCGTACCAGTCGAACAGCATCGCCGAGACTGAAAACACCGGCGCTACACAGCGCCGAATATTCGCCCAAGGAATGACCGGCAACGTAGGCGACTTTATCTTTGAGATTAATGTGGAAATCTTTTTCCAGAACCCGGATAACCGCAAGGCTGGTGGCCAGCAGTGCCGGTTGGGCATTCTGGGTTAGCCGCAGCTCCTCTTCCTCTCCCGTCCACATGACATTCGACAAGGGAGTTTCGAGGGCATCGTCAACCTCTTCAAAGGTTTCGCGCGCACTGGTAAAAGCATCTGCCAACGCCTTGCCCATACCAATTTTCTGGCTGCCCTGACCGGGAAATGTGAAAGCTGTTTGCATGGTTTTCTCGCTGGTTGTATGGTGCGGGGTCTGTCTGTTGACACGTGGCCTACCAGTCACGGATTAGGGATGCAAGAAACTATTCTTGCAATGCTTGCGTTTTTGTGTTTATGAAGCGCGATTACGTAACCGCTCCGGTTGGAGGCTGAACGGAAAACCACGCTTTTTTTTGCATTTTTTATGCTCGATTGTGCGGTGATACAAGACAAGCTTGTTCATTTCCCGTGTCTTCACTCTTTTGTTGGTCCGTTTGAGCCTTTCCGCACCTGTTATCCGGTCCGGGCTCGAAAGTGGCTTTGCGCCGGCGCATAAACAAGACTAGAAAGGCTAATGAACAATGCCATTGTATGAGCATGTGTTTTTGTCACGTCAGGATGTATCTGCCCAGCAGGTCGAGACGATGACAGCAACATTTAAAACGATAATTGAAGAAGGTGGTGGCAAGCTTGCCAAGAGCGAATATTGGGGCTTGAGAACACTCACCTACCGCATCAAGAAGAACCGCAAGGCGCATTTCAGCCTGTTCAATATTGATGCACCGCACGCAGCTGTTGCTGAAATGGAACGCCAGATGAGCCTGAGCGATGATGTGTTGCGTTTTCTCACTTTGAAAATGGACGAGCTTGAAGAAGGCCCCTCGGCAATGATGCAATCTCGTGGCCCCCGTGATGATGACCGCCGCCCACGGCGCGATAATCGTCCGCCGCAGGGTGATCGCCCCGCACGCGCACCGGTTGCCCCAGTTGCCCCGGTTGCAAATGAAACACCTGAAAAGAAGGAGGCTGAATAATGGCACCCGGAGGTAAACCAGAACGCCGGCCGTTTTTTCGCCGCCGCAAGACCTGTCCCTTTTCTGGAGACAATTCACCCAAGATTGATTACAAAGACACCCGTTTGCTGCAACGGTTCATTTCCGAGCGTGGCAAAATTGTTCCCAGCCGTATTACCGCTGTCTCTGCCAAGAAACAGCGCGAACTGGCCCGGGCAATCAAACGGGCGAGATTTTTAGGCCTGCTGCCTTATCTGGTGAAATAGCAGAACCATAAATGGTTGGGGCGGATTATCCGCCTCTAACCGCTAGCAAGCGGGACAGCGATTACAATGTACTCATATCTATTGACAGGAATAGCCGCCGGCGTCGCGTCAAGCCTTTTGTATCTATCGGGATCAATTGGCACATCCCTGTCTATATTTCTCTACTTTTTAGCCCCCCTGCCCCTGTTCATAACCGGATTGGGTTGGGGGGCTGCATCTGCAGCTGTGGGCGCTGCCATCGGTGTGGTTATCGCCACCGCGATTGCCGGGCTTACCGGTGGTCTGGTCTTTTTCGTCAGCGTTGGCTTTATTCCCGTGGTCCTGTGCTATTATGCCTTGATGTCACGCGCCCGCGATGATGACGAACAAACATCTCCACAAACCACCGCCGCGCGCGACTGGTATCCTCTTGGTCAGCTGATTTTATGGATTGCCGGGTTTTCTACGCTTTTGTCGGTAATTTTCATCGTGTTTGTGCTGCCGTCGACGCCGGAGCTGAAGAGTTCCATGGAGGTTCTTTTTGGCGCCCTTCTTGATCAGAACATCGAACTTAAATCCAGGCTTGGGGGCGAAAAAGCGGTTCCGCAAATGGTTGCAATGTTTATTGCCCTGCTGCCGGTAACCCTGGCCAGTTATACTTTTGTGATGGCGACATCAAACCTGTGGCTGGCATCGAAAGTCATTGCAGCATCGGGACGTGCAATTCGACCACCGTTTGAGGTGAGTACATTGCATTACCCGCGTCTGGCGCTACTGGTTCTGGTCGGCTTGCTGGTTGCGACATTCCTTCCCGGGGTCATTCATACCATCGCGCTCGCCGGTACAGCTTCATTATCACTGGCGTTCATGTTTTTGGGTCTGCTGGTGGTTCACGCCACCGTCCCTAATGTGCCGATACGCCCGCTGTTTTTTGCCATGTTTTATATAGCTGTTTTCATTTTGTTCAAATACGCCTACGCAGCTCTTGCACTGATTGGGATTGCAGAAACGATTTTTGGCATCAGACAGAGATTTACCACGCCGCCGCCGCCCACCCCGGGGGCACCACCGACAATAAGCGGGCGTTAGAATTACGCGCCCGCTCCGACTTTGAAATTTAAAAACTGAAGGATAAAGAAAATGGAAATCATATTACTCGAACGCATCGAAAGACTGGGACAGATGGGGGACGTTGTTAACGTCAAAGACGGTTATGCCCGTAATTACCTTCTGCCACAGAAAAAAGCACTCAGAGCCAACAAGGCCAACCGGGCGCAATTTGAAGAACAGCGGGCTCAGCTGGAAGCCACCAATCTCGACAACCAGAAAGAAGCACAAGGCGTTGCTGAAAAGATTGACGGCAATCAATACATCATCATCCGTCAGGCTGGTGAAAGTGGTCAGCTTTACGGCTCAGTTTCAACGCGTGACATTGCCACACTGATGACAGAGGGCGGTGTCAGCATCTCCCGCAACCAGGTGGTTTTGGAACGTCCGATCAAACTTTTAGGACTGCACGATGTACGTGTTGTGCTTCACCCTGAAGTTTTACTGGGTGTGGTTGTCAATGTGGCACGGACCCAGGAAGAAGCCGAACGCCAGGCACGCGGCGAAGATGTGACCGTTGATCAGTTTGACGAAGATGACGACACTCTGGCCACCGGGGAAGTCTTTGAAGACGAGGAACGCGCCAAAGAAGCTGCTGAAGAACTTGCCGAAGATGACGCTGATGACAGTGCGGAAGTGGCCGTATCTTATGATACTGCGTCAGAAGAAGTTTCCGCTGAAGATGAGACGGAAACCAAAGACGAAGCCTAGGGTTGATTCGAAATACCCAGAATCACCTGCACCGTCCCGGCCTTGAGCCGGGATCTGCTGGCGTTTCGATGGAATGTAATTAGGTCCCGGCTCAAGGCCGGGACGGTGCGGGTGATTAGAGTTTTTTATGCCAAATAATCCGACCTCACTCTAACACTTAAGAGATTGCACGATGCGATTACTCAATGCCATGCTGGACAAATTCGTCCAGACTGGGACCATTCGAATTATTGACGCCGACAACAAACGCTATGAGCACAAGGGTGCGCCTGGCCCTGAAGTAACCTTGCGTTTAACCGACAAAAAACTTAGCAGACGCCTGTTTCTCAACCCGGAATTACGTGCCGGTGAAGCTTATGTTGATGGCACATTGATTTTTGAAGAAGGCACTATTCGTGACCTGTTGATGATTTTCGCCCTCAACCGGTCAAGCCTGCGCAATCAGCCCCTGCAAAAATCCATACGCAAGGTTTTGAAGCGCGTGCGCAGTTTTCATCAACGCAATTCAATCGTGAATGCCCGCGCCAATGTAGCCCATCACTATGACCTCTCGAATGATCTTTATCGCCTGTTCCTCGATGAAGACATGCATTATTCCTGCGCCTATTTTAACTCGGGCGAGGATACGCTTGAGGTAGCTCAGCAAAATAAAATCCGCCATATTGCCGCCAAGCTCGATCTCAAGCCGGGGCAAAAGGTGCTCGACATCGGTTCAGGCTGGGGGGGCATGGCGATGTTCATGGCTGAACATTGCGATGTAGAAGTGCTTGGTGTCACGCTTTCCAAAGAACAGCAGTCCCTGGCAACACAGCGCGCTAAAGAACGCGGGCTTCAGGATCGTGTGCGCTTTGATCTGACAGATTACCGCGACGTGGAAGGACAGTTTGACCGCATTGTTTCGATTGGCATGTTTGAACATGTGGGCATTGATCATCATCAGGAATATTTCGCCAAAATAAACAGCCTGTTGACACCGGACGGTGTCGCTCTGGTTCATGCCATCGGTCGCAAAGGCGGGCCGGGAACAACGGGTGCGTGGATTAGAAAATACATCTTTCCCGGTGGCTATTCTCCGGCACTGTCCGAGACCTGCATGGCAATCGAGAAAGCCGGTCTATGGGTAACGGACATGGAAATCCTGCGCCTGCACTATGCCGATACGCTTGTCGCCTGGGAACAGCGTTTTCAGCAAAACCGGCAAAAGATTACCGACCTGCTCGATGAGCGGTTCTGCCGCATGTGGGAATTTTATCTGATTATCTCGGAATTGTCCTTTCGTTATGGCAAACATATGGTATTTCAAATTCAGTTGAGCAAAAGTGTTGATGCCCTGCCTGTTACCCGCACCTATATGAGTGAGGCAGAATCGCGTATGTTATTAAATCAAAAGTGATTTTTGTTTTGTCGGATTTGAAAATGGAAATTTCAAACCTGCCGTTTCTTTTTCGACAGAAAATGCAAGCACGAATTTTTCCTCTTCCAATCAATTCTGTATAAAAATGTATTGTGTGGGTATCTCTAAATTTTTGAATTTTGCTCAAAAATTTTTCATAACTTTGCCACGTTTGAGGTAATGTCCACCCATGGACAACAACACTTCCCTTGCCGCAACTTTTGATATCGACAGCGCTGATGATGGCGTTAGCGACTATCGCACTGCGCCACACAACATCGAAGCCGAGCAGGCTCTGCTTGGGGCTATCCTCGTCAATAACGAGGCGTGCGACAGGGTATCGGCATTTTTAAAACCGGAGCATTTTTTCGATCCGCTGCACGCGCGTTTGTATGAGGCAGCCGCCGCCCTGATCCGGGCCGGGCGCCCGGCAAGCCCGGTTACCCTCAAGACATATTTCGACAATGATGAAGCACTCGACGAAATAGGCGGTGCACCGTACCTCGCCCGACTGGCAGCATCTGCCACAACCATCATCAATGCGGAAGATTACGGCCGCACCATTTTCGACCTCGCCACCCGGCGCGCGCTTATTGGTATCGGCGAAGAACTGGTAAATGACGCCTACGAGACGCTCGTTGACAGCGATCCCAAAGACAATATCGAGCGTACCGAACAGGCTTTATATGATCTTGCCGAAAACGGGAAATATGGCCAGGGGTTTCAAAATTTTGGCGACGCTCTCACCCAAGCTGTTGATATGGCCGCCAAGGCCTATGAACGCGATGGCGGGCTTTCCGGCGTCTCGTGCGGCCTTCAGGACATTGACGATAAAATGGGTGGCCTGCAGCAATCGGATTTGATTGTTCTTGCCGGCAGACCCGCCATGGGTAAAACGGCGCTGGCCACCAACCTCGCCTTTCATGTGGCACGCGCATACAAAGCAAAACACGCCAGTGACGGTAGTCTCGACGTTGAAAACGGCGGCGTTGTCGCTTTCTTTTCACTGGAAATGTCGTCAGAGCAACTTGCCACGCGTATTGTCTCCGAGCAGGCTGGAATTTCTTCGGAAAAAATTCGCCGCGGACAGATAAACGAAAGCGAATTTCATAAACTGGTTCAGGTGTCGCAAGAGCTGCAAAGCCTGCCACTTTATATTGATGATACTGGTGGCATTACCGTGGCTCAGCTGGCTGCACGGGCGCGACGTCTCAAACGCCGCGAGGGTGTGGGGTTGATTGTAGTGGATTACCTGCAACTGCTGGCAGGTTCGGCCAAAACCTCAAGCCAGGGCCGGGTGCAGGAAGTGACTGAAATCACCACCAAACTCAAGGCACTGGCCAAGGAACTCAACTGTCCGATAATTGCGCTGTCACAGCTGTCGCGACAAGTGGAAGCGCGCGATGACAAACGCCCTCATCTGGCTGATTTACGCGAATCAGGTTCGATTGAGCAGGATGCGGATGTGGTATTGTTTATCTACCGCGAAGAATATTACAAAGAGAAAGCTATGCCGCGCGAAAACACTCCTGAGTTTTTCGAGTGGCAGGAAGACATGGATAAAATCAAAGGTCTGGCTGAAGTCATCATCGCCAAACAGCGCCATGGCCCCACCGGTACCATCCGCCTGCAATTCCAGGCCGAATTTACCCGCTTCCAGAACTACACCCGCTCAGATCATATGCCGGAGCGCTTTGATTAAGATCAGGAGCTTTGGCATGCCTCTTAGGGCGCAAGAAACTTCCAAATCTGAACCAGAACCCAAAAGCCTGTGGCACGCTGTTTCACCACCGGGCAAAAAAATGGCACCCCTTCTGGGCTCGATTGACATCGATGTCGCCATCATTGGTGGTGGGTATACCGGTTTTTCGACGGCACTGCATTTGTTGAACAGCGGTGCAAGTGTATGCATCCTTGAGGCTAACACCATCGGCTCTGGCGGTTCGGGGCGAAACAATGGAATATCTTCGATCCGCTTTTCGAATGCCG
>CAZJUF010000055.1:0-11663 GCA_964549055.1 uncultured Hyphomicrobiales bacterium
AGATAGACGGCAAAGCACAAGGTCGCATCGGTTTTTTGCGCTGTCTGCCAAATGGTTGCCTGGCCCAGGCAGACATACCGAAGAAGCTGATGAAAGCATTCAGGAAAGGCAAGTCAGCCAACTTCATAATCTATGAAGCCCCAGGTCGTGGCCTTGCACTCAAAGTTCCCCTGAAAGGTTTTACCGCCGCCTACAAAGCGATGAAACCCTGATCTCCTTCACCTGCTAAACGCTTTTTCAAAGATTCGCGTTAGGAATTTTCTTTAAGGTTTTACATTAAGAAAATTTTTGACGGGTTTTTAATTCTGTTTTCGTTTGGCAGGTTTGGCTAACTTCTTGATTTCAGACTCATTTGTGATGGATGCAACTTCATCCATCACATGAGTAAAATCAAAAAACGCAGATCACTTGAATTGGCGATTTCCGGTAATTGAATTTGAAAATTTGTGTGACCGTTTACGCCTGCGCTGTCTCAAACAGGGTTATTGCGGCAACAAATTTATCGCGGCAGCCGGGGTTGCAAAACCCCACAACCTTGCCGCGATACGTTGTAAGGCTTGCCGCATCCACCGGTTTTCCTGACCATGGGCAGACCTGATTGACACAATCTTCCAGCTTCAGTTCAGCATCTCCGGTCGTGTTCATTGGCTGATTTCCTCTTGAAAACCCAGCGTCCTAATAGGCGCATTCATCAAAAACCCTGTCAATATTTTGCTCCCAGCGACCGTGGTAGCGTTCCAGCAGGTCTTCTGCCGTGGTCACACCATCTTCAACAATGGTTTCAATGGAGTTGAGAAAATGAGTTTCGTCTTCACCGAAACGATCCAGCCTTTGTCTGCGTTTCAGGCCTTCTTTTGACAGCGCAACAATGGCTCTTGCCACATCCAGCACCTTGCCGTCGCGGAAAGGGGTGTTGAGAGCGTGTTTTGGCACTTCATTGCGTAAATTTTGCCTTTCGCTCTCAGTCCAATCGGCAATGAGATCATAGGTCTTGTCCAGGGTCTGCTTATCATAGAGCAATCCTACCCAAATGGCTGGAAGGGCGCAAAGTCCGCGCCAGGCGACACTGTCGGCACCGCGCATTTCTATAATTTTCTTGACGCGTGCTTCAGGAAACAGGGTGGTGAGATGATCGGTCCAGTCGGCCACGGTCGGCTTTTCGCCGACAAAACCTTTCAATTCCCCTTTGAGGAAATCGCGAAAACTCAATCCCGATACATCATTGTAGACACCGTCACGATAGATAAAATACATCGGCACATCGAGGGCATATTCCACATAACGCTCAAATCCCATACTGTCTTCAAAAGCGAACGGCAGCATGCCCGATCGATCCGCATCCGTATCAAGCCATATTCGGCTGCGATAGCTCAAATAACCGTTGGGTTTGCCCTCGGCGAAAGGTGAGTTGGCGAAAATGGCGGTAACAATCGGTTGCAGGGCGAGAGCCACGCGCAGTTTTTGCACCATGTCAGCTTCGCTCTCATAATCCAGATTAACCTGAACCGTGGCCGAGCGGAACATCATGTCGGTGCCAAGGGTGCCAACTTTTTTCATATAATCGCGCATGATCCGGTAGCGGCCCTTGGGCATCATCGGCGTTTCCTCGTATGACCACTTGGGCGAAAACCCCAGCCCCAGAAAGCCGATACCAAGGCCGTCGCCAATTTCGCGCACCTGTTCGAGATGAGTGTGCACTTCCTCACAGGTCTGATGCAAGGTATCGAGCGGTGCACCGGACAATTCAAACTGACCGCCGGGCTCAAGCGTTATCGAGCCACCGCCCTGCTCAGGACATTGCAGCAGAGAAACAATATTGCCGTTTTCAAGCACCGGCTCCCAATTGTGGCGCTGCTGCAATCCTTCCAGCAGGGCTTTGATGCCGCTGGCACCTTCGTAAGGTACAGGGGTTAAATCGGCCTTGTTAAAGCCGAATTTTTCATGCTCTGTACCAATTCTCCATTGTTCGGGGGGGGGTGCATCCTGAGGTAAAAAATTCAAGCAGGTCGTCATAATGCTCAATCCTCGGGTTCTCGTTAGTGGAACCGGACATATCAGGTCTTTCTTATCTATGAGGAGTTCTACTGGCATTTTTAAATGCAGGTCTCCTGATTTTCGAGTTGCATTAGCCCTACACCAAATTTACCCGCCGTGACAATTTCTATCTTTCAGGGATGTTTGTTGCGGCTCAGGACCAATCGCCAAGTGTCGCCTGCACGAGCGCCAAAGCTGCAACGGCTGCGGTATCGGCGCGCATGATCCGGGGGCCAAGCGAGATTGGGACAACGAAAGGCAGAGAGCGCAAAATCTCATTTTCGGTTGGTGAAAAACCGCCCTCGGGTCCAATTATCAATGCGATCGGCCCCGAATCAATTGCCTTCAGGCGCTCGATTGCACATTCTTTATCGGCACGTTCATCGCAATAGATGAGGCAGCGTTGCGGTGGCCAGTTTTCCAGCACTTGTTCAAGGCTGATAGGCTGGCGCACTTCTGGAATGCTGAGGAGGTTACATTGTTCTGCGGCCTCGATTGCATTGAGTTTCAGGCGTTCCATCTTGAGGCGGTAGACATTGGTATATTGGGTGATCACCGGTTGCAGCACAGAAACGCCCATTTCCGTGGCTTTTTGCACCATGTAATCCAGCCGCGCACGCTTTAACGGCGCAAACAGATACATAAGATCTGTCGAAGTTCCCTGATCCCTGACTTTGAATTTTGCCTCAATGGAGGCTGATTTGCGCCCGTTAAGGTGCAATTTTCCTTCCCATTCGCCATCAATGCCGTTAAACACGCCAACAGTCGCGCCCGCTTTGAGGCGCAAAACCGTCAACAGATAATGCGCCTGGGCAGGCTCACATCTGATGATGCATCCTTCTTCCAGGCCAGCGTGAACAAATAATCTGTAACGTTGGGCCATCAGGCCATGTAAACTAATTATTATGAGCGATCAATCTTCATCCGCCGTTGCTGATTCCGCCTCGCACAACTGGGTCGACACAATTGCCCCGGTTTGGTCAAGGCCTTACATGCGTCTGGCGCGCTATGACCGGCCCATCGGCACCTGGTTGTTGCTGATCCCGTGCTGGTGGTCTTTGGCCCTGGCCTTGATTGCCGGCCATAAGCACTCAGGCTCGATGATATGGCTGTTTATTCTGTTCGCCATTGGGGCCATTGCCATGCGCGGTGCGGGGTGCACATTTAATGATATTATTGACAGAAAGTATGATGCAGCCGTTGCCCGCACGCGCTCACGCCCGCTTCCCAGTGGTCAGGTATCGCTCAGAGCAGCGATAATTTTTCTCAGTCTTCAGTGTTTGACCGGATTGCTGGTGTTGTTGCAGCTCAATAATTTCACCATCCTTTTGGCCGTATCCTCGCTTGGTCTGGTGGCGATCTATCCATTTATGAAACGCATCACCTACTGGCCTCAGGCAGTTTTAGGCCTGACCTTCAACTGGGGGGCATTGGTGGGATGGTCTGCGGTGACCGGCAGTTTAAGCCTGGCTCCGCTTTTGATGTATGCGGCTGCCATTTTCTGGACGATTGGGTATGACACAATTTATGCGCATCAGGACAAGGACGATGATGCCCTGCTGGGTTTGAAATCAACCGCACTCAAATTTGGCGACAAAACGCAAATGTGGCTGTGTCTTTTCTATGGATTAACAATCGTATTACTGGGGCTTTCAGGCGCCTTAGCCGGGGCTGGAGTGTTGTTTTTTACCGGTCTTCTGGCGGCTGGCGCTCATCTTGGCTGGCAGATAAAATCGCTCGAAATTGATAATTCCGACACCTGTCTGCGGTTGTTTCGTTCCAATCGCAATTTCGGGTTTATCATTCTGGCTGCATTGTTAGCTGAACAGGCGATAAACATTTGAGCTGTTGTCGCGTCTGGCACCTGACCTTGACCCGGATGCGGTTTCAACCATCCGGCGTTGCTGGTAAGCTGGCAAGCGTCTGAAAGCCGGACGGAAATCTGTTAGCCCGGCAGTCGGGCGACGACGCAAGGTGCGGCAAACATGAAGCTTGCCAACCCGGTCAAACGGATCGATGAGGCTTCCGTCTTTATCAACCGTCATGGCAGGAATACCGAGAACGCGGCTCCAGGAATTCCAGAAAGCAGCGGTATCGCTGCAATCATCTGCTGCATAAAGCGGCAAATCATAACCCAATCCGGCATGATGGAGATATACCGCAGATCCGATCTGGCGATAGCCGTGCGAGCTGAAACCGACCCGAACAACAATGGCATCAAAATCGCACAACGCGACAATGCGCATTGTTGTTGATTGTTGACCCAATCTATCGACAATGACGACAAAACTCTTGTAAATCGTCACCGTTCGGTTGCCCGCCACACCGGAGAAAGCCGGAACCGGCACATCAAACGCGATGTGTGCGGGCAGCCTGTAGGGATCTGCTTCGATCGCGCAATCAGGCCATAAAGATTTATTCGCGGGAAGAGTATTCCCGCGTATTAGTGAGGAATGCTTTTGCATTTTTTTGTCCCCTAAACGCCTACCTTGAAACGACTATAACAACGATCAATTTGAATCTAATTAAGAGAGAGAGTTAATGATTCCTTCCCGATCAAAGGGTTGATAAAGCGTTAACAGCGTTCACTTTTTTTTAACGTCAATTGCATTTACCTTCACTGACATGTTAACCCGTTACGTGTATTTTTCAGATAGTATACGACTGTCCATATCCACAGGTTTGCCAGCACATGAAATCGATAACAGCCAGCGCTCATACAACCAGATCCGGGCAAAGTGATATGGCCGTGCTGGAGGAAATCATTCGCTCAGCCGGTGATCTTGCGCTGAAATATTTCAGGCGCGACTTTAACCACTGGAAAAAGAGCGATAACACCCCGGTGTCGGAAGCCGACATCGCAGTCAATCATTTGCTCAAGCAACGCTTGTTGGAAGCGCGTCCCGATTATGGCTGGCTGTCGGAAGAAACCGAAGATGATACCGCGCGCATGAGCAAACAACGGGTCTGGGTTGTTGATCCGATTGATGGCACACGGGCCTTCCTGCGCGGCCGTGAAGACTGGACAATTTCCGTGGCATTGGTTGAAGAAGGCCGCTCAATCGCCGCCAGCGTTTTTCACCCGACTTCGCAGACATTGTTCACCGCCACTGCCGGTAATGGTGCTTACGTCAATCAAAAGCGGATTGCGACAACACAGGAACAAAATCTGCCCCATTGCCGAATGGCCGCAAATTCCGGTGCTTTCAGGTCCGAATACTGGCGCCAGGCCTGGCCGGAGATGGATATTACCAGCTATAATTCAATGGCTTTAAGATTGGCCCATGTGGCTCAGGGTCAGGAAGATGCAACCGTGACAATCCGGCCCAAAAGTGACTGGGACCTTGCAGCGGCTGATCTTTTGGTGCAGGAAGCGGGAGGTCGGGTCACCACTTTGGAAGGTCGACCTTTAATTTACAACGGCATTCACCCTGTTCATGAAACGATTGCAGCTGCGGGGCCTAAGCTTCACAAGATCCTCATGCAACAAAACCAGATTGTCTGAATGCCTGAATTTGCTGTGAGGATAATTGCAATATGACTGATAAAAAACCTGAACAACTCCTCCATCTCGTCTTTGGCGGCGAACTTGAACGCGTTGATGAGGTGACCTTCAAAGATCTTGACGACCTTGATGTCATCGGCATGTATCCAAATTATTCGCTGGCCTACGAAGCCTGGAAGGGGGCTGCTCAACGGTCGGTTGACAACGCCCATATGCGCTATTTTATCGTTCACCTCCACCGCCTGCTGGATCCAGCAAAGCAGAGCAAAGCGGATGCCTCTAAATCTTGCCTCTAAAGATAGATTTAAACCAATATATCGGGACATGCTGGCAAGCATTGGCCTTGCATGATAGGTTGCGGCGTTTAAGCTACAGGTGTTGAAGGCAGTGGAAGACGGACTCTTTAGAGACAATTCGAAGCTTGAGCAGAAAGATGATGGTCTCGAGCGCGATGGCATGACCACCCGCGATATGCTGTCGCGCGTTGTCAGGGTCTATCTGATGCCACGAAAAGGTCTGTTGGCGCTTTCATTGCTGGCCATGCTGCTGGTGGCAACAACAACAGGTTTGATGCCGGTTCTGGTTAAAGAGGCCATCGATATTTTTGTCGATGATAATACCAAAGGCGTTCCTGCCTGGATTCCCTGGGCGGTTGTAGCGGTTACATCAATCAAGGCTCTCAACGAATTTTTTGTCGGCGTTTCGCGTTCTTATCTGGGCTTTCGCACCGTTGCAGACATTCAGATTGACCTGTTCAAAAAATTGATGGTGACGGATTTTGCCGATCTGTCGAAAACCCATTCCGGCCGCTTTGTTGCAAGTTTCCTCAATGATGCCACGCGTATTCGTGAAACCGTCAATATGCTGGTGGCCTTTTGCAAAAATTCGCTCATTGTACTGGCAACGCTGGCGGCGATGTTCTGGATCGAGTGGCGTCTGGCGCTGATCATCTCGGCAATTCTGCCGATCATATTATTTTTCATGGCCAAACAACGCCGCACCATGCGCAAATCAAGCCGGCAAAGTCTGCAGGAAACCGGTGAACTCAGCACCATTATTACCGAAGCGCTTTCCGGCATTCGAGTGGTCAAGGCGAGCCAGCAGGAACAATTTGAAAGCGAGCGCGCAGCGGATGCGATAAATCGAAATTTAAGTTTTCTCATGCGCGGTGCGCGCGCTCGTGCAGCTTCAGCGCCAATTGCCGAAGCGCTTTCCGGCATGGCAATTGCCGTAATCTTTGTTTTTGCCGGTTATCAAATATCCCAGGGATTTTTATCAGCTGGAGATTTCGCTGGTTTCATGGTTGCAGCACCTCTGCTGTATGGACCGCTAAAAGCACTGGCCACAGTACAGACAGCCCTGCAGGAAGGCGTTGCTGCCACGGCGCGCATCTTCTCCCTGCTCGACCGGGAAAACAGTATCGTTGACGTGAAAGATGCACCCGACCTTAGCGTTACCAAAGGTGAAATCGTCTTCGATAATGTCACGTTCACATATCGCGATGACACGCCGGTTTTAAGTAATTTTTCGCTAAAAATCCCGGCGGGAAAACGCGTTGCCCTGGTGGGACCAAGTGGAGCTGGCAAGAGCACGGTGCTCAATCTTGTTTTGCGGTTTTTTGAGGCCCAAAGCGGAACCATTTATGTTGATGGACAAGATATCACCAAAGCCACCCTGTGGAGCCTGCGGCACGCCACAGCCCTGGTAACCCAGGATCCGTTTTTGTTTGATGACACGATTGCAATGAACATCGCCTATGGCGCGCCCGGGGCCACCAAAGCGCAAATTGAACAGGCCGCCAGGCAGGCCGGTGCCCATGATTTTATCATGGCCCTGCCCTCTGGATACGACACAAGGGTGGGAGAAGTTGGCAGGTTAATTTCCGGTGGAGAAAAACAACGCCTGGTGATTGCGCGCGCACTGCTCAGAGACGCCCCTATTCTTCTGCTTGACGAAGCGACAAGTTCGCTTGATGCCCAGGCCGAAAAGCACGTGCAATCAATCCTCGACAGTCTGGATATCGACCGCACCGTTTTGACCATCGCCCACCGGTTGTCGAGCGTGCGCAATGCCGATATAATTTGCGTTATGGATAAAGGCGTAATTGTCGAACGTGGCAGCCATGATGAACTGCTGGCACTTGGTGGTTTGTATAAAGATCTCTACACTACCCAATTCACCGGTGCGGACCATAAGAAAAAAGAGGATCTGCCACTGTCCCCTGCGATTGCTTCCAATACATGACATTGAGGTGGGGATGAGATGACAGGCTCGCACGGATTATTACATCGCATCAGAACCGGACTTGGCACATTTACCGCCCTTTATGTGGATGTGGTATACCGCACGGCCACGTTCCGCAATGCCCCGGAAAATCCAAAAGAATATTCCGCCAAACTTGGCCCCCTGATTGTCGCATCCTGGCATGGGCAAAATATGATCCTGCCACCCTTCTGGCACCATGAACATCCACTGGAAATACTTGTATCGCGCCACCCTGATGCTGAATTCGGCGCTGCTGCCTACAAAAGCAGTGGTCTTGGTGTCATACGGGGTTCCGGTTCAGCGCCAGGCAAACCTGTAGCTGGAAAAGGCGGGGCGGAGGCTTTAAGATTAATGATGCGTGCGCTTAAGCGAGGGTCATCGGTGGCGCTGGTGGCGGATGTGCCCGTGGGGCCTTCGCGCCGGGCGGGACGGGGCATTATTTTACTGGCGCAATTATCCGGAAATCCAATTCTTCCCCTGGCCGTAACCACCCGGTATCGGTTGCTGGCTAATAACTGGAGCCGTTTTGCCATTAGCCTACCGTTTTCGCGCGGCGCTATTGCTGTGGGTGAACCGATATTTGTCGCCAGAGATGCAGATGAAACAACCCTTGAGAGCAAACGCCTGCAACTCGAGGATAGCCTCAATGCGCTGACAGTGAAGGCGGATACACTGGTGGGCAGAAAACCGCATTATGATGCCGGTGGACCGGTGCCAAAACTCAATTCAAGCTATTATCTTTATCGGGCAGTAACGCACCTGCTAAGTCCGCTGGCTCCTGTTCTGCTGGCGCGCAGGCTGGCGCGTGGAAAGGAACAACAAGGCCGCACAGATGAAAAACTCGGGCGCACCAGTTTGCCACGACCTGAAGGCACACTGGTGTGGTTGCATGCCACAAGTATCGGTGAGGCAACTTCATGCCTTGGTCTGATAGCATCGCTGTTAAAGTCTCGGGATGATATCAACATTGTGGTGACGACAACCACAATCACCGCAGCTGAAGTGCTGGCTCCAAGGTT
Organism: uncultured Hyphomicrobiales bacterium; assembly: GCA_964549055.1. GTDB lineage: Bacteria > Pseudomonadota > Alphaproteobacteria > Rhizobiales > JAJFHR01 > JAJFHR01. The sequence continues at coordinate 8,824 of CAZJUF010000055.1, forward strand.
GCCCAAACGATCGTTCCATCAATATGCACCTCTTGATATTCCTGGTGCGGTAAACAGATTTTTACAACACTGGCAACCTGATCTGGCGGTTTTTGCCGAATCAGAAATCTGGCCAAACACTATCGCCCAGCTTTATAAACGACAGATCCCTATAGCCTTGATCAACGGGCGAATTTCCAAACGCAGTTACAGCCGCTGGCGCAAGGCTCCCGGTCTGATCCGCGCCCTGCTCGCCCGATTTGACCATATTTCGACGCAATCGCACAAAGATGAACAACGTCTGGCAAGCCTTGGTCCCTACAACACGATCTGTTATGGCAACATGAAAGCTGACGTATCGCCAGCGCCGGTGTCGCACAAACTGCTGCTTGAGCTGAAACAACAAATCGGCAGCCGCCGCATGTGGTTGGCCGCCAGCACGCACAAAGGCGAAGAGGAAATCATCCTTGAGTGCCACAAGATACTAAAGGCTGATTTTCCAGATCTTTTGACCATCATTGTTCCGCGCCATCGCGAACGTGCTGATGATATATCGGCACTTATCGAGAGCCAGAACCTGACCGTGACAACACGAAGCAGCGGTAATTCAATTGGAAAAGATACCGACATTTACCTCGCCGATACGCTTGGCGAAATGCCGCTGTTTTATGAACTCAGTGCAATCAGTTTTATTGGTGGTTCATTGGTCAAAGTTGGTGGCCACAATCCCATTGAGGCCATTGATGGCATTTCAGCGGTGCTACATGGCCCCTTTGTCAATAATTTCAGTGACATGTACAAATTATTGGACCGGCACGGCGGCGCCATAAGAATTAGCGACAGTGCCGGGTTGGCAAAACAGGTAGAGCTGCTCTTGAATTCGCAAGAAACAGTGGCGTCACTTACCGCCAAGGGCAAGGCTCAGGCGGCGAGCTTGAAAGGTGCCACAGAAAAAACGGTAAACGCCCTGCTGGCGCTACTTGATGCCCCAAACCGGCGGAGTGAATAGATGCGCACGCCGGTGTTTTGGTATTCAGGTCACCGCTCCTTATCGAGCACGGTGTTAACGCCGCTGGGGTGGCTTTATGGTATGGGTTCGCGCTTTAGAACCCTTGTAACTACTCCGAAAAAATCTCCAGAGCCGGTCATCTGCATTGGCAATCTTGTTGCCGGAGGTGCGGGAAAAACACCGGTCGCACTGGCGCTGGCTGGCTTGCTGGAACGCGAGCAGAAATCCATCGGTTTTTTGACCCGAGGCTATGGCGGAAATTTGCCCGGCCCGGTTTTTGTAAAACCCGATGATCATTCCTGTGTTGATGTTGGCGATGAGGCTTTATTGCTGGCAGACATGCATCCGACCATTGTCGCACGCGACCGATGTGCCGGTGCTGAGGAATTCAGTAAAACCAGCATCGATGCCATTATAATGGATGATGGTTTTCAAAACCCGTCGCTGCACAAAGATCTCAGTCTTATCGTCATTGATCACAACCAGGGCATTGGCAATGGCCGGATTATTCCGGCCGGGCCTTTGCGGGGATTTTTGCAGGATCAGGTTTCCAGGGCGCACGGGTTTATCATAATCGGTGGCGAGTTGGTGGACAAAAACCTCAACCAACTCCTGCAAAACAGCGGCAAACCGATCTTCACCGCCCAACTTGAACCAGCCGACACAGCCCCGGAGATTGCTGGCAAAAAGGTGATCGCCTATACTGGCATCGGTATGCCGGACAAGTTTTTTGCAACGCTTGAAAAGGCCGGAGCGGAGATTGTCGAACGTATCAGGTTTCCCGACCATCATCCGTTTACACCCAGTGATGCCCAGTGGTTGCTTGGTTTGCAAGGTGATAATCCCGGATGTCTTTTGCTGACAACGGCGAAAGATCACGTTCGTCTCAAGAACACCGAAGGTGCCTGTGGCCAGCTTTATCAGACCAGCATGGCTTATGGGGTTGAGTTAAAATTCAATCCAGAAAAAGCGCTGATGCAATTTATCCTGAAAGCACTTTGAGTTTTAAGTCTTGACTTGCTTGTGGCGTTCAAAGGCAGCTTCTGCATCCACATAAGGTTCCTGAAGTTCGACACTCCAGTATTTAAGCTGTTCGAGCGCTATGGGTTTTGACGTGATGGCGCAGGTGACAAAATCTCCCTGACTGGTGATGCGAAATTCACCGTCCATATACTTGATTTTTGCTTCCCGGTTCTGCCCCATGGATTTGTCAAATCTGTTCATTAATTCATCTTCTGAAAATTCTGGAAACGTGTGGTAAACATACACAGAACCGGATTAAAATTCTAGAACAGTTTTCCCTGATCGTCGCCAACCGTTTTGCGCGGTGTTTTTTTTGTACTCTTAGGTTTATGTGCCGCCAGTTTATTTATCGCTGTGGTGAGGCGACCATCGTGAAATTCAATTTCGATGACCTGTTGTGCACCCGCAGTTTCAACCGAACGCACCATGGTGCCGTCATCGCCCCTGACAAGGGCAAATCCGCGTCGCAAAACTTCGTGGTAGCTGAGCGAATTCAATAATTTGGCTTCTGCAAGAAATTTCGATCTGGTTTTTTCCAGAAACATGCCCATCGAACGATTGGCGCGGGCGTTGAGAGCGCCAACGCGTTCCTGATTAAAGCGAATACCAGCTTCAAGTGGTCGCGGTGTCAGGCGCGACATTATCCGAGTGAGCCGGGTCGCAAAGGTCTGGGTTCCCGCCATCAGCGCTCGTGGCAGAAGTGACGATGACACATCAAAGCGCTGGCGGGCGAAACTTAGAAGGTCGGCAGGTTTGGGCAGTCCACGCGCCGAGGCCCGCAAGGCCTGTTTGCATTCTTCCAATACCCGCCACAGGCCACGGGTTTTTC